>CBCTLT010000103.1:0-5861 GCA_965147785.1 uncultured Oscillospiraceae bacterium | reverse complement strand
TCATGATGTCCAGTTTGCCGTCACCGATGATGTCGATATCCGCCTGGTAAAACTCCCGGAACCGGCCCCGCTGGGCCCGTTCGCCCCGATAGACCTTGCCGATCTGATAACGACGGAAGGGGAAGGTCAGCTCTCCATAGTGGAGCGCCACATATTTTGCCAGAGGTACCGTCAGATCAAAGCGGAGGGCCAGATCGCTGTCACCCTTCTGAAAGCGGTAGATCTGCTTTTCCGTCTCTCCGCCGCCCTTGGCCAGAAGGATCTGGGCATCCTCGATGATGGGCGTGTCCAGAGGCGCAAAGCCATAGAGGCTGTAGGTCTCCCGGAGGACCTGCATAAAACGCTCCATCTGGGCCTGCTTCTGTGGCAGCAGCTCCATAAACCCGGAGAGGGTGCGCGGTTTGATTTTTTCCATATTCAAAATCCTTTCCAGTAAAAAGTAAAAAAACAAAACCCCCGTCCCCCTTGGGACGAGAGCAAACTGCTTCGTGGTGCCACCCAATTTCGGCGAAACGTTGTTCCGCCCTTTCTGCCCCGTCTGGTGGGGCCATCCTGCGACTTCGGCCTGGGCCTTATACGCCCGCTCCGGAAATGTCCTTCCCGATGCTCTCTGCGTGGGCTTTCAGCCGCCGACCCACTCTCTGCGGCAGATAAACTCCGGTACTGCTTTTCCATCTTTGCGTTACAGCCATTGTATTGCAATTTTTCAGGTTTGTCAATCAATTCTGAAAAAATTTCGGCATAAATCCATCTGCCCTGGAATATGATTTCATATGACCACAATAGGGGGATTTATCTATGCCAATCACAGCAAAAGAGGACGCCGTACTGGCGGTCAATCACAGATTAAGTTTAGAGGGAAGGAACAAACTCACGGTCACTGGGGTGACGGATGTGGCCAGCTTTGACGAGACGGCGGCTGTACTGGAGACAAGCCGGGGGACGCTGATTCTGCGTGGGCACGATCTCCATGTGGAGCAGCTAAATCTGGGCTCTGGAGAAGTGAAGATCACAGGAGAGATCGACAGTATGATCTATGAGGAGAGTGCTCGGACCCAAGGCAGCTTCCTCTCCAGGCTGTTCAAATGAGCGTGGATCTGAGTGTGCAGGCCCTCCAATTTTTTGGAGCGGCAGGCCTGGGGATCCTTTTGGGGCTGCTGTATGATTTTGGCCGTGCCTTACGCCGGGAGCGACCCAGATGGACCATTCCAGTAGATATTGTATTCTGCCTGATCTTTTTTTAGGCCATGGGGCTTACGTCGATCTATACCCACGGACTGCGGCTGTATCAGTGCCTGGGGGTGTTTTTGGGTGCCGGGCTGTATTTCCTCACGGTCAGTCCCATCGTGGTACGGCTCTGGCGGCGTTTTTTTCGGAGTGTGCGACGCTTGATTCGATGGCTTTTGACGCCTTTGAAAAAAAGTGTAGGTTTTTTGCGAAAACTTGCAAAAAAACTCTTTCCATCTTCGAGAAAATGGGGTACAATAAAAATGATACCATTTTCTCCGAAGCGACATAGAACAAAGGAGAAGCGTTTGTGAAACAGTCTTTTTGCCGGATCCTGGCAATTGCAATGGGATTGTATCTGGCCTGGGGCATGAGCCGAACGGCGATGGATCTGGGTCAGGCATCTGAGGAGGCAGGCCGACTGCAGGAAGCCTGCGCGCAGACAGAAGCGGAGATCCTGTCGCTGGAAGCGGAACGCACCATGTCAGAAGCAGATCTGCGTCAATGGGCGTTTCAGCAAAACGGGATGGTTTCCCGGGAAGACGTCGTGTTTTTCGATGGAGGATAATGGTGCGGCGGAGGCCGATGGAGGCCTCAAAAATAAAGGAGGATAAAACCTTAGTATGGAGCTTGCAGTAGGAGCAATTGTGGAAGGAAAAATCACCGGAATCACCAAATTTGGTGCGTTTGTATCGCTGCCCGGTGGAAAGACCGGTATGGTACATATTTCGGAAATCGCACACGCGTATGTCAGTGACATCAGCGAATATCTCAGCATCGGCCAGGAGGTCAAGGTCAAAGTCATCGCCATTGACCCTGCCGGAAAAATCAATTTGTCCATCAAAAAGACCACGGAGCCGCCCCAGCGGCAGTCCCGTCAGGATTTCCGCGGCGAGCGAAATGAGCGCGGCGCATCGGGGGACAGAGGCGGCAATCAGCGCCGCGGCAACTATGAAAGCAGACGTCAGGCAGCGCCCCGCAGCAGCGGACCCAAAGAGCCGCAATCTTTTGACGATATGCTCAAGCAATTTATGGCTGATTCGGATAGTAAGATTTCTTCCATCAAGCAATACTCCGATCACCGCACCAAAAGCAAAAGACGCCAGTAAACAACCAGGATCTCAGAGGCTCGCCCTGCGGGCCTCTCCGTTTTCCATGGAGGGAGCCCTATGAAACGCTTTTTCCGGTGGATGGGCATTGTATGCCTGTTTGGCCTGTTATCCAGTTGTAGCCTGCCTGTCCACTCCCTGCAGCTTGGTGAAACAGATGCCACTGTGGAGCCGTCGGAGCTGCAAGCCTCAGCTGAAATGAACTATGAGACGCCGATTTTTTCCAATGCACAGCCTGCGGTTCTCTGGGGCAGACAGCAGCTTTCCGCCCATGCCCAGGAGGCCTATGACAAGATGAGTCAGGCCATTGCCTGCCACAGCGAGGAGCCCTTGACCGTGGATGCCGACACCGGCGAGATCCAGATGATCCTCACGGCCCTGCGGATCGACCATCCGGAATACTATTGGTTCGACGGAGAGACTTCCTTTGTTACCACCACCCTGGGAGGGATCAATCTCCGAACAGAGTGCACCTTTACTTATACCATGGACCGGGATCAAATCCAAACGGCACAGCAGCAGATCCAGCAGTATACTGACGCCTGTCTCACATCCCAGGCCCTTTTGGAGGCACAGAACGATTTTGACAAGATCCTGGGGGTCTATCGCTACATTATTGAAAATACTGATTATATTGTGACGGAAACCGATCAGAGTATTGTCAGCGTCATGGGCCGCCATCAGGCCACATGCGCCGGGTATGCCAGGACGTTTCAATATCTCATGAGCGAACTGGGGATTCCCTGCACGCTCGCGCTGGGAGAAGGCGCTTCCGGAG
Source organism: uncultured Oscillospiraceae bacterium (assembly GCA_965147785.1). GTDB lineage: Bacteria > Bacillota > Clostridia > Oscillospirales > Oscillospiraceae > HGM13006. Next base: position 2,747 of record CBCTLT010000103.1, on the reverse strand, counting down.
AACCCCACGGATGGAACATGGTCCAGTGTGAAGGCAGTTGGTATCAGATGGATGTGACCTGGGGCGATCCGGTCAGTACTGCCGATGCTTCCAGCGACAGCATTCAATATACCTACTGCCTGGTGACGGACCAGGAGATCTACCGGGATCACACCCTGGTCAGTGAAATCCCCATGCCGGAATGCACAGACACCGCTTATAACTATTTTATTCAGGTGGGACGGCAATTTTCTGCCTGGGACCCCGAGGCCTATGAAACTGCCATGAACCAGGCGGTGGAGTTGGGGGAAGTTTGGTTTTCGGTTCGGTTTCTGGACCAGAGCGCCTATGAGGCAGCCACCCAAGCGTTGTTTGAGCAGGGGGAGATCTGGAATTTGCTGACCCGCTGCGGCGCGACTACAGACGCCCAGGACCGGGTCACCTATACGCAGAACGATCTGTTTTATGAAATCTCCGTGAAACTGGATCAGAACGAGACCGAGGGGAGGAACGAAACGTGATAGAAACCCTTGCTGTGGTGCTCTTGGTGGCACTGGATCAGCTTGTCAAATATCTGGTAAAAACCAATATTCCCTTGGGCGCGCAAATGGATTTTATTCCCCATGTGCTGGGGCTCACCCATATCCACAACAATGGAGCCGCGTTTTCCATGCTCTCCGGGGCCCGGTGGTTTTTTGTGATCCTGACCATTGCATTCGTGGCCTTTGCCCTGTGGGTGCTCTACGCAAAAAAAATCACCCATCCCATGGGCAGATGGACTTTGGTGCTGATTATTGCGGGCGCTGTTGGCAATCTGATAGACCGGGCCGTTTACGGCTATGTGGTGGACATGTTCGAGGTGCTGTTTATGCGCTTTGCCATCTTTAACGTGGCGGATATTTTTATTGTGGTGGGCGGCATTTTGTTCTGTATCTACTACGGCTTTCTCCACGACAAACACAAGAAGCAGCCGACGGCACAGGAGGATTCCCATGAAGATACACTGTGATGTGGAAGGCGTCCGTATGGACGCCTTTTTGGCCGGCAAGGAGTTGGGACTCACCAGATCTGCCATTCAGAAGCTGCTGGAAAATGGAGCGGTGACCATAGGCGGACGTATTGTAAAAAAGAACGATAAAACCCGCCTGGGAGACGAGATCGAAGTGGAAATCCCGGAACCGGAACCCCTGGAAATCCTGCCGGAACCCATTCCTCTGGACATCCGATATGAGGATGAGGATGTGATCGTACTGAACAAGCCCAAGGGGTTGGTGGTCCACCCTGCCCCCGGACATTGGACCGGCACCCTGGTCAGTGGGCTGATGTATCATTGCCGGGACAGCCTTTCTGGGATCAACGGGGTCCTGCGGCCGGGGATTGTGCACCGCATTGATATGGATACCAGCGGCCTGCTGATCGTAGCAAAAAACGATTTTGCCCATCAGGCCCTGGCGGAGCAGCTTCAGGATCATACCCTTTCTCGGATCTATGAGGCCGTGGTAGTGGGGCATATTCGGGAGGATGCCGGAACCATCAACGCCCCCATCGGCCGACATCCGGTGGATCGCAAAAGAATGGCGGTCACGGAGAAAAACAGCCGGCCGGCTGTGACTCACTTTGAAGTCATTGCACGGTACCAGAAATATACCCACCTTCGCCTTCATCTGGAGACGGGGCGGACCCACCAGATCCGGGTCCATTTGTCCTGGAAAAACCACCCCATCTTGGGCGATATGGTCTATGGCCGGGGAAAGGAACTGGGGCTCGACAGCCAATGCCTCCATGCCAGAACCCTCTCCTTCCGGCACCCTAGGACCGGAGAAATGGTCACTGTTACCAGCGAACTGCCCGAATATTTTGTCGAAGTTCTCGAAAAACTTGGTGCTCCTACAGATTGACAGCCGGAGCGATTCCCGCTACAATGTAGGAAAGCTGCAAAGTGAATACGTCTTCGGGGTGCCGGATCCTTCCGGCTGAGATTGCGCGAAATGGAGCGCGGACCCGTGAACCTGATACGGATCATACCGGCGGAGGAAAAGACTTGACCCCTTATATATGCTGCCGCATTGCTTCCGTGTTTGCAATGCGGCTTGTCATTTTGTAAGGAGGTATTTTTATGAAAAACATGAAGCTTCGTGCCCTGTGCGAAGGTGCAATCATGGTGGCCATCGCCCAGATCCTGGCCTACATCAAACTGTGGGAAATGCCCTGGGGCGGTTCTGTAGTACTAGCCATGGTTCCCATTGTGCTGTTTTCTGTCCGCTGGGGCCTGGGCAGCGGTCTGATTGCCGGCTTCGCCTTTGGTGTGCTCCAGTTTATGTTCGACGGTGGTTTTGCCATTGGCTGGCAGTCCATCATCGGGGACTATCTGCTGGCCTTTACGGTGCTGGGCTTTGCAGGTCTTGCTCGGGGCAAAAAGGGCGGAATTTTCATCGGGTCTGTGATTGCCGGCGTGGCCCGGTTCCTGGTGCACTATGTGGTTGGCGCCACCATCTGGGCAGAATATATGCCGGAGACCTTTTTTGGTCTGACCATGACCTCCCCCTGGTTTTATTCCCTGCTCTATAATATTGCCTATATGGGTCCGAATATCATCATTACTCTGGTGGTATTCGCGTTGCTGTACAAGCCCATGGGCAAGTACCTTCGGGCGGAGGATCTTCAGTAAGGATCAAATGGCGTAATCCTGGAGCGGCTTGACGACCAAACAAGGTACAGAAATTGTGTTCGATCATCATGCTGTCACAGATCTGCAATATTTCAAACTC
>CBCTLT010000102.1:0-5874 GCA_965147785.1 uncultured Oscillospiraceae bacterium | reverse complement strand
GCCGCTGCTTTCCGGACCAAGAGCCTATCAGGCTAGCGTAGTGGTCAATCTCATTAAGGGAATTGCCAAGCCCTGCCGGGTGGAGCTGGAGGACGGCACCGTTGCCGACGGGGATCTCACCATGGTCTGCGTCTGCAACGGCAGCTGGTATGGCGGCTCCTTTCACCCCGTTCCCGAGGCCAGCATCTCCGATGGGCTTTTGGATGTTTTGGTGGTCAAACAGGTCTCCCGACTCACTGTGGCCCGTGTGATTCAGGCCTATCAAAAGGGCCAATATGCCGACTATCCCGAGCTGATTTCCCACCACCGTGTCCGTTCCCTTCGTATTACTACGCCACAGCCCGAGCCGGTCAATTTGGATGGAGAGCTGATTTTCAGCAACGACCTGGCCATCGAGGTATTGCCCTCCGCCCTTCGTTTTTTTGCCCCCGCCAAAGCTTGGCAGCCGTAAAACACCCCCTGCTTTCCAACATACGTCGCCGTATCGGAAGCAGGGGGTTCTTTTTAGGACTTTGTCTTTGGTTCCCGATAAAAGGTCCCAGGGGTGGTATCTTCAAATTTTCGAAAGGCCCGATTCATGGTCAACGCGCTGCTGTAGCCCACCTGAGACAGGGTTTCCTTCACCGTCACCCCTTGTGACAACAGCTCTTTGGACAAAGTAATCCGTTTTTGGTGAATATATTCCAGGGGGCGGATACTCCGGTACTTTTTCAGCATCCGGCTCAGGTATACCGGGTTGATGCTCACCGCATCCGCAACGCTTGCCACATTGAGGTTTTGATCCGTGAAGTGCGCATCCATATATTCCACCGCCCGCTGGATCCACAGAGGCTCCTGTTCCTCCTCCTGCTTCCGGGCAATGATGGCGTCGAAAATGGCGTCCACCTCCCGGGAAATCTCCTGAAGGGACCCGGCATGGACGATTCGAGGTCCCGCCTGAAGCTCCACCAAAAACTCTGGAGAAAACTCCTCCTCTAAAGAATCGAATACATGCAGAATATCGTTGATGATCCCATAGGCCCGGATCATATAGACCTGAACCGTGGGCCTGGTATGACCAAACTCTGCGTCCAGCATCCGGTGTACCAGTTCCCGCGCCGCCTCATAATTGCCGCTGCGGATATGGTTACCCAGGGCCCGCTCAAATTCAAAATGCTCTACCCGCTCCTTGGCGATATGATTCTCCGTCTGCTGGTCATAGAGCAGCACCCGGGCGTCATCTCCCGCCATGGCACGATAGTCCAGCAATTCCTTGACCTGGGTGAATGCCGTGGGAATGGAGGTATAGCCCCGATGAATTCCGGAAACAGAAAAGCTTACCACCGTGTCATAGTGCGCTTCAAACACCTTGGCTGCCTGTTCCGCCGCCTTGGCCACAGATTCCAGTGCAACCTCATCCGGCTCCAGCAGGTTCAGCAGCCCCATCAGCTCCCCCTGCACCGTCAGGACATGGCAGATATTTTTTTCCCGCACCAGATCCTCCATCACATTTCGGACCAAAAAGCGGACATACCGCAGGCTCTCCTGATTGTCCGGGATCTCCTCTCCCACACTGAAGGGCACATCGGAATGGATTACAATGGCCATCAGAGCAAACCGATCGGATGGCAAATCCACATGAAATTCCCGGCAGTTTGCCTGAAATTCCTCTGGGGACAGCCGGTTGCTGCCCACCAAATCCGCGAGGAAGGCCTCACGAGCAAGATTGGCTGCGTTCATGGTCTGCTGCTCCAGTTCCTTCTTCAGCGCCGCGTTTTCTCTGCGCAGCGCCTCCAGTTCCTCATCCATATGCATCCCTCCTTCTTAATTATCATAGCCTGTTACGGCTAAATTTTCAAGATTTTTGTTTTTCCTTTGTCCCCATTTCCTTTTTCAGATGGCTTGCCTTTTATGTCCCTGTCTGATATACTAAAATTACATTACTTGGGTGGTTTTCACCACAACCGGGAGGTATTTCTATGAAACGAAAGATCCTTGCGCTGACCATACTTTTTTTGTTTGCTCTGTTTACCGGCTGTTCCGGAAGCAATCCAGTCGTTCCGCTTCCCTCCTCCACCACAGAACCATCCCTCACCGTTTCCCCAGCAGCGGAGCCATCCCCCTCTCCCTCTGAGGTCACACCGGCTCCCTCTGCCAGCCAGGCAATTCCCCCTGCTTCCTCCCCAACGGCGGAGCCTACACCCACGCCGACAGAAATGGTGAACGGTGATCTGACCGATGGCGTAGTTTTGGGACGCAGCGTTTTCCTGCACCCCTCTGGCGTAGCCTTCTGGGGCGCCGACACCGCTCTCTGTTCCGCGCTGACCGATGACTCCGGCATGCTGTACGACTATGTGGTGGAAGGAACCCTGTCCTCGGATCTGTGGTGCGTGGCCATCGTGGACGACAACGGCTTCCTGGGCACCTCCGACGGCCTGTTCCGATTCAGCCTGTCGGAATTTGAACAGGGCTCCGCAGAGATGGAACTTCTCAACGAAACAGCCCTGTACGACGGTTTCTCCATCTATGACGGGCAGATTTACTATCTCTCCGGCAACACCCTGTATGCCATGCCCCAATCTGGCGGCTCCACCACCCAGATCGCATCCAGCGTACTGGACTACAGCATTACCAACCAGGGCGTCTACTTTACCGACGAAAACGGCGGCCTGTACCGTAAGCCCTTCGGGGATGGCCAGCAGGAACTGCTGACGAACACGCCTGCTGAAACTCGTTTCATGCTCCATGGCAGCACCGTCTATTACTGGACCCCCAGCGGCCTGGTCTATTCTTGGACCTCCGGTTCTGATTCTCAGGAGCTGCCTCTGGCAAATGCTGTGGATCCCTCGGAGTGCGTTTGGCCCGCAGATGATATTTTAATTTACACAGACACCAACGGCGACGTCCATGAGTATTCCCTCACCACTGGCGCCGACGTTCTGCGGGATGAACTCTATACCCTGCCGGAAAAGGAAAAGGGCTTTCTATCGGGAAATATGCTCTACTACTCCTATTCCACCAGCGCTTACTGGGACAACCTGGTGACCGGTGACAGTGACGGCGTCTCCTTCAGTGAGTTTGCCGATGCCGAACCCAGCGAGACTGCTGCACCTGTGGAATCCCGAGACCCGGCTGATTTTGACATCTCCTCCGGGCTGAAGATAGATATATCCGGCGACAAACAGATCCTGTCCAACGACTATTTCTCTGTAGCGCTTCCCGCATCCCCCAGCTGGGATGTGGAGGTCACCGATGCCAACACCATTGTCTTCTACTATCCTCCCGCACGGGACGCCGGGTATGGCGGCAATTTTGTGACCATCCAGGCCTTCGACTGGTCCGACAATACCTATGCGGATTTCCCCCACTGGACCATGGCTGGTATGGACCCCTATAAAAAGTACATCGCCATCTTCCCCACAGACGTCCGCTACGATCCCAGCGACGCTACCCAGCAGGCAGAATTTCAGATCCTCTCTTCCGCTGCCCAGGCCATCGACGATACGGAGAACCCGGATGGCAATCCCTTTGAAATATACGACCCCTGATTTTTCGGCAAATAAAATTACATGCAGGAAACCTGTTCGGTTTCCTGCATGCGTTGTTTATTGTGATTCTTCCCGGGCATGCAGCAGCGGCTGTCGCTTGCTCCAGCGTCCCGAATAATAGTAGCCGCCTGCCATTATGGTGGAGACAAATCCCGCCAAGGCGTTGCCCAGCCAGAAGCCCTCCAGGCCCATCACATGGCCCAGCAGAATGCACAGGCCGATTCTGGCCACCACACCATCCATAATGCAGATCACCAGGCCCAGCATGGCATGGCCAACGCCGTCCACCACAGAATAGGGCGCCGTCATGGAGCAGATGGAAAGCACCCACACCACAGCTATCCACATATACCGGGGCGCCATGGCTATGACCTCCGGATCCTTGCTGAACAATCCAAAAATCTGCTTGGAGAGCAGAACATAACTGCACCCAATCACGACACAAGCGATCATGCAAACCGCCATGCAGGCCCGGTAGCACTGCTTAACTCGATCAAATTTTCTGGCCCCGAAGCACTGCCCCACCATGGTGGCGCTGGACACCGACAGCGCACCCACCACAATATTGACAATAGAGTTGAGCTTATTGCCGATGGAATCCACCGCCGAGGCCGTGACCCCAAAGGTATTGACCTGGGCATTGACATACATCATAGAGCAGGTGATGAGCAGAGATTGGGCGATATACGGAATGCCCAGCTTGCAAATGGGGATCAGCCGTTCCACGCTGGGCCGAAAGCTTCTGAGCTTGAAGTCAAAGCCATATCTGTCCCGGTTTTTGTAGAGGTAGACCAGGGAGATCAGGAAGCTCACCCCCTGGGCGATGACCGTAGCCAGAGCCGCTCCGGCAGCGGACATATGAAATACCGCCACAAAGATCAGATCCAGCACCAGATTCACCACAGCAGCAATGGCAATAAAGATCATGGGCAGTTTACTCTCTCCCATGCCCCGCAAGATGCCGCAGACTGCGTTATAGCCGTAGATAAACACCATGCCGCAGCAGCAGATGATGGTATAGGCCCGGGCATCGGCCACCGCAGCCTCCGGCGTATTCATCAGAGACAATAGCTGGGGGCAAAATAAAACGCCCAAGATGCCAAACACGATCCCCGCAATGAGTTCCGTGGTAAACAGGGTCCCGATGGTGGGCTGCAGATCCCGATCCTTTGCGCCCACCTGCTGGCTCAGCAGCACCTGGGCGCCAAAGCTGAATCCCATACCAATAGCCAGAAACATATTGAGCAACTGCCCGCCAATTCCCACGGCGGACAGGCCGGTGGACCCCACAAACTGGCCCACCACCACCATGTCCACCATACTGTAGACCGCCTGCAGAGCATTGGCCAGCGCCACGGGAATGGCAAAAATAGCAAGCTGCTTCAATACCGGCCCCTGGGTCATATCTTTTGCAATTTGATTATCCATAAGTACCTCTTTCCATATGTTGATTTCCTCTAATTCTCCCGCGTAGGAAAGAGGTTAGGGAAATGAGATGCTGTAGACCATACGGGCAAACCACAGCTTGATCTGTGCAAAAGTCAAAGGCTTTTCCATAGAAATCTCCTTACCTGGAAGTGCGTCCCTACCAGTATAACAAAAACAGTTTAATTGTCAAGGGAACGTTTTCATCTCCTTGACGGGGCCCCATCAAGTCACTATAATGATAAAAAACAGACAGGATGAATGGCTATGCAGTACGAATTTGCCCCCATGGAGGGAATCACCGACGACATTTTCCGCCGGCTCCATCATAAATATTTCCCCGGCGTAAGCCGGTACTATACGCCGTTTCTGTCCCCTTCTGAAGGACGCACCTTTTCCAAAAAAGAGCTACGGGAGGTCCTGCCGGAGCACAACGAAGGCGTTCCCTTGGTGCCTCAGCTGCTTACGAATCGCTGTGAGCTATTTTTGGAGGGGGCAAAAATCCTGAAGGATCTGGGATATGAGGAGGTCAATTTGAATCTGGGTTGCCCCTCCGGCACCGTTACCGCCAAGGGAAAGGGCTCCGGTTTTCTGTTCCCGGAACGACGGGAACAGCTGGAGAAATTTCTGGATGAGATTTTTGCCCGCTGCCCCATCGCCATCTCCATCAAAACCCGCCTGGGCAAGGCAGATCCAGAGGAATTCCCTGCGCTGCTGGAGCTCTACAACCGTTATCCCATCAAGCAGCTGATCCTGCATCCTCGGGTGCAGCAGGACTTTTACCGAAAACCCGTCCGCATGGAGTGGTTCTTTTGGGCCATGGAGCACAGCGCAAATCCCCTGTGCCTCAGCGGCGGCATCTCCACCGCCGCCGATTTTCATCGGGTCTTTTCCAAGACCTCACCGCCCCAAGTCATTATGC
>CBCTLT010000101.1:0-5897 GCA_965147785.1 uncultured Oscillospiraceae bacterium | reverse complement strand
GAATATCATCCGGGTCACCCCCACCAGCCTGATGGCCCAGTTTGATTCCAGAAGTCCCATCTGCGCCAACGACGAGAATATGAGACAGGTGGTTGCGGCCAACTGCGAAAAGTATGGCCTGCATCTGGGAGATACGCCCATGAAGCAGCCCCACCATGTCCCGGCGGACAGTCCCTTTATTCAGACACTGCTGGGGGCGTATGTGAAATATACCGGAGACACTGACGCCAAGCCGCTGGCCATCGGCGGTGGTACCTACTGCCATGAGATGAAAAACGGCGTGGCTTTCGGCTGCACCATGCCCGGCACCGACAACAGAATGCACGGCAATGATGAATTTGCAGTGGTGGAAGAGTTGGTGACGTCAGCGAAGATCTTTGCAGATGCGATTGTCAGCCTCTGCAGCTAAAGAAAAAACCCGGAACAGCATCAGCTGTTCCGGGCGCTTTTTTTGCGGAGAATCAGGCTGCGCAGCCAGATGAGGTCATCCCGGGCCAGGGCACCGACAAAACCGCTCAACAGGGTAAAGAGCAGCAAAAAACCACAGCCTCGCAGCAGTGTCCAGGAAAGACTTCCGTTGCTGGGCCAGAGATTCATAATGAGCAGACTCAGTCCACAGCACAGCGCGGCCTGAATAGTGGCCCGAAATCGAGGCAGATACCCTGTGACGATAATCAGCCGCCGCAGGGACAGATAAAAGTTCAGCGCATGAGAGACGGCAAAGGCTGCCAGAAAGCCACCAATGCCGTATTTGGGCAGCAGCAGATAGATCATTGCCACGTCCAGAATGGAGGTGATGGTGTTGTACCGCACAGAATGGATCTGCTGAGAAAGCCCCTTGAGCATCCCGTCGGTGATGGCATCCACATAGAGCAGCAGGATCAGCGGGGCAAAGACCCGGATATAAACCCCGGCCTCCAGGCTGGAGAACAGCAAAAGTCCCAATTCTTCCCCTAGAAGAAAGCATAGGCCAGCTGTTCCGGTGGCAAAGAGCATGGTGAGTCTGAGACACTTGTCCGCCAGAAATTGAATGCGTTCCGTTCGCCCTTTGGCCCGGTTACGGGCCATTTCCGGAACCAGAAGATCGCTGAGAGAGTAGAGGATCACACTGGGAAAGGTGATAACGGGGAATACCATGCCGCAGATGGTTCCGTAGGCAGCCAGGGACTCCGTACCGGAACGGCCGCTTTTTTTCAGGCCCTTGGGAACTAGGATGTTTTCCAGGGTGCCCAGGCCGCTGCGGAGAATGTCGTTAAGGCCCAGGGGGATGGTCAAACGGAAAAGCCGGCGCATCATAGGACCAAGGGGCATGGGCGTCACATAGCGAATGGACTGCCGGTAACGCCAGAACAGGAATAAAAAGCTGATGGTAGTGGCCAGAGAGGAACCTAAAAAAATGGCCAGACAGGGATCCAGTACATCCGAGCCTGTCCGCAGTAGTACGACTACCAATCCGATGGAAAGCAGCCGTTCAAAAAACTCCAGGCTGACCAGTTCGGTGATCCGTCCCGCGGCGGTAAAGTACCCGGCCAGTACAGACCAGAGGCAGTTCACAGGAAGAAATACGGCCAGGACCCGCAGCGGCAGCGCAGCAGTGGAGTCCTCCACCCAGGTCTGGGCCAGAAAGTCCGAGAGAATGTAGAGGCAGAAGCCCACGCAGAGGCTTAACGCCAGACCGTAGATCCCGCAGCAGCGCACCGCGGTACGAACGCCCGAGGCGTTTTCCTTTCCGGCTTCCTCGGCGGCTAGGCAGGTAACAGCAATCCGTACACCTCCAGAGGCCAGGATGGCTGCAAATCCGCCCACGGTCATTATGAGCTGCATGCGGCCAAGCCCCCCGGCTCCCATGACACCGGAAATGTACACCTGGAAGATCATCTGTACGAAGCGCATGGCGATGGAGCCAAGGGTCAAAAGCAGTGCACCATAGAACATGGAATTTTGCGGCCTGAGGGGCTGATAATTGTCTCCCATGGAAACACCTCCCGTCTAAATTATTCGTCGTAGAAAGAAAATATGCTGAAGACAAGTTGAAGGTAAAGTGATAATTCTGTGATGAAATATTGTACTAAAGCACTAAAAAAAGGAAGGGAAAAAGACGAGAGTAAATGGAATTGTATGGTTTGACAAAAGTGGGTAAAAAAACAGAGGATTTCTTGTCAAGTTCTTCATTGACGATTGGGATGGAAAAGTTTATAATTAGGACATCAAATGTCCATGCTGGGGAATATTGTGTTCGCGTATCGGAGACAACCTGGCTAGATTAAAGGAGAGATTTTGCATGAAAAAGAGAGTGCTTGCACTGCTTTTGGCCGCGCTGATGGTCATGAGCTGCACAGCCTGCGGCGAATCCGCTGCCTCCACTGCCGAGACTTCCGCTCAGTCGGCTGCCTCCAGTGCTGAGGGCAGTACCGCCGAAACCACTACCGCCTCCGGCGGATACCTCAATGTCATGACTGAGGTGGAGGTTGCTTCGCTGGATCCTCAGCAGGCCACCGACGGTACTTCCTTTGAAGTCATTGCCGACTATACAGACGGTCTGATGCAGATGGATGCGGAGGGCTCTGCTGTTCCCGCAATTGCAGAGAGCTATGAGGTCTCTGAAGACGGCACCACCTACACCTTCAAGCTCCGTGAGGATGCCAAGTGGTCCAACGGGGATCCCGTTACTGCCGATGACTTCGTCTTTGGCTGGCAGCGTGCTGTGGATCCCAATGTTGCCTCTGAGTATTCCTATATGCTCAGCGACATCGGCCAGGTTGTGAATGCTGCCGAGATCATCGCCGGTGAGAAGCCTGTGGAAGAGCTGGGCATTAAGGCTGTGGATGACAAGACTCTGGAGGTTCAGCTGAACGTTCCCGTGTCCTACTTCCTGTCTCTGATGTACTTCCCCACCTTCTATCCCGTGAACCGTGCGTTCTATGAGTCTCTGGAAGAGGGCACCTTCGGCACCAGCCCCGAGACTGTGCTTTCCAACGGTGCCTTCATCCTCGAGTCCTATGAGCCTGCCGCTCTGAACTTCACCCTGAAGAAGAACCCTGACTACTATGACGCTGATAAGGTTCAGCTGGAAGGCTTGAACTATCAGGTCATCAAGGATCCTCAGCAGGCTCTGATGAGCTATCAGGCTGGCGACCTGGATGTTATGAAGCTTTCTGGCGACCAGGTAGACCAGGTTAAGGATGATCCTTGCTTCACTGTCCACGGTGCTGGCTATCTGTGGTATCTGACCATGAACGGCAACGATGTGGAAGCCCTGGGCAATGTCAATATGCGTATGGCCATCTCCAATGCCCTCAACCGTGAGGCCATTGTCAACGACGTGGTGAAGGACGGCTCCGTGGCTACATACACCGCTGTTCCGCCTCAGTTTGCCACCGGCCCCGACGGCTCCGACTTCTCTGCCGATCAGACCAAGTTCCAGGAGTACTGCGCAGATGACGCCGAGAAGGCCAAGGAATACTACGACAAGGCTTGCGAGGAGCTGGGCCAGACGGAGTTCACCTTTGAACTGCTGGTAGAAGACCAGACCGAGACCCAGAACGTGGGCGCTGTTATCAAAGAGCAGATCGAGAGCGCGCTGCCTGGCGTGACCCTGAACCTGAAGGTAGAGCCCAAGAAGCAGCGTGTAGAGGACATTCAGAACGGCAACTATGAGGTCTGCCTGACCCGCTGGGGTCCCGACTACGCCGATCCTATGACCTACCTGAACATGTGGGTTACCGATTGCTCCAACAACTACGGTCTGTGGAGCAACGCTGAATACGATGCCATTATCGAGAACTGCACCACCGGCGAGCTGTGCACCGATCCTGAGGGCCGCTGGGAGGCCATGTACGAGGCAGAGCAGATCGTGATGGAAGAGGCCGTGATCGCGCCTGTTTATACCAAGGCTGACGCGTGCATGATCAGCAGCAACGTCTCCGGTATCGAATTCCATCCTGTTGCTTTGAATCGCGTATATAAAAACGCCACGAAGGGTTAATCGCAGGACGAGATAATACTGGAAACAGGACCGCACAGTGGTTACAACATTCCGCTGTGCGGCCTTTCAGTATGGAAGGCAATCATTAACCCAAATGTGGAAAGGATGGCAAAAGCGTGTTAAAGTATATTCTCAAGCGAGTGGCGATGTCCGTTTGCACCTTGCTTGTTATTCTTCTGGTGCTGTTTACCCTGCTCCAGCTCATGCCGGGCTCTCCCTTCAACGACGAAAAGCTTACGGACGAGCAGCGAGCGGCGTTGGACGCCAAATACGGCCTAGATCAGCCTCTGGTGGTCCAATTCGGCCGGTATGTGGTGAACATGATGCAGGGCGATCTGGGCGTCAGCTACAATATCAGTAAAAATACACCCATTAGTCAGCTGATCGAAGCCCGGCTGCCGGTGTCCATTCGTGTGGGCGGACAGGCGGTGTTCCTGGGGGCTGTGGTAGGTTTGCTGCTGGGAATTATCTCCGCACTGATGCGGGGAACCATTGTGGACTCGCTCTGTACGCTGATTTCTGTCATCGGCATTGCGGTCCCCTCCTATGTGTTCGCCTTAGCCCTAAGCTACTCCATGGGATTCAAGGCAGGATGGTTCCCCATGCTCTATGACAGCACCGAGGCATTTCGGTCCTCCGTGCTTCCTTCCATCTCTCTGAGTATGTTTACCATGGCATCTATTGCCCGGTTTACTCGCAGTGAGATGCTGGAGGTGCTGGACAGCGATTATATGCTTCTGGCAGAGAGCAAGGGCATCAGCGGGGCATCCCTGATTTTCAAACATGCGCTGCGGAATGCCCTGATTCCCATTGTAACGGTTCTGGCACCGCTGATCGTGGACCTGATGACCGGTTCTTTGGTGGTGGAGAAAATCTTCTCCATTCCCGGCGTGGGTAGCCTGTTGGTCACTGCGATCCAGTCCAACGACTATAATGTGGTTATCTCTCTGAGCTTTATTTATTCTCTGATGTATATTGTGATTATGCTGGTGGTGGATGTGCTCTACGGCATCATTGATCCCAGAATTCGCTTGGCAAAGGACGGTGATTGACTATGGCGAGACAGAAAGCGAAACCCATTGTGGCCTCGGGGCCTGTGGACTTGGATTCCATTGAATTCCTGCCCAATGATTTTGAACGGAAGCAAGTCGGAGATGAGATCCATACCGATTCCAGCTTTACTTCTCAAAACTATTGGAAGGATGTTCGGAAACGCTTTTTCTCAAAGAAAAGCGCTGTAGTCGGTCTGGTGCTTATTCTGCTGATTGCTGTGATGGCCATTGTGGGCCCGGGGATGAATGATTACACCTATTCCGGCCAGACCTTGGCGGAAAAGAATTTGGCGCCCAGAATCCCTGGAATCGAAGAGCTGGGGATTTTCGACGGTGATGAGAAAATGTCCACTACCACCGGCACCAAAATCGTCAACTACTACGAGGAAAAGGGACTGGATGACACCTACTACTGGTTTGGTTCCGATACCCTGGGCCGGGACATTTGGACCCGCGTCTGGTCCGGCGCCCGTGTTTCCCTGATTATTGCCGTGGTGGCCACCGTAATTGATATGATTATCGGCATGAGCTACGGCCTGATTTCCGGCTATTTTGGCGGCATGGTGGACAACGTGATGCAGCGTATCGCGGAAATTGCCAACAGTATCCCACGACTGGTCATTGTAACTCTGCTGCTTCTGGTGCTCAAGCCCGGCCTTTGGACCATCATCTTTGCGCTGATGCTGACAGAATGGATCGGTATGAGCCGTATTGCCCGAGCGGAAATGCTCAAGCTCAAGGAGCAGGAGTTTGTCCTGGCCTCCAGAACCCTGGGTGCAGGCAGCTTCTTTATCATTTTCAAGGAAGTTCTGCCCAACATCATTGGGCCCATCATCACCCAGTGCATGTTGTCAATCCCC
>CBCTLT010000100.1:0-5909 GCA_965147785.1 uncultured Oscillospiraceae bacterium | reverse complement strand
ACTTGCCGTCGGCGATCACTACGGCGTTGGCCATTTCAAAGTGATCCACCCGGCCATGGTTTTCATAGTCCACCGCAACAGGCTCACTGACAGTGAGGACCACGTTCCCGTTATAGGTGCCGGGCAGCATTTCTGTGGTTACGCCGTCCACAGTCATGGTCAGGCATTTGCCGGCAGGAGCCGACAGTGCGGCATCTGGGGCGATGGTCAGGCTGGAAAAGGTCTGACTGGACTCCACCACCCACTGGCCGGTGACATTTTTTTCGTTCATGGGAATCTCTCCTTTAGCGCCGAGCGCAAAACTCGATATTTTCATATCATAACATATAGTATAGAGAGCCGTTCCGGGCCTGTCAAGCGAGGGGAAACAAATGAAACGAAATGGGCACAAAGAGGGAGCGCTTTCGCGCTCCCTCTGAAAGATTAGCTGTTAAGATAGTCCCGCAACTCCTGATGTCGTGCGTAGACCTGATCCACGCCGGATTGCCACAGCGCCCGGATCTTTTCCAGATTCTTTTCCGTCCGAGAAAAACCAACTGTATTGTAAGGCAGGAATAGAAATACATCGCCCTGTTTCTCCAGCTGGAACAGTTCCTCCCGCTGCCGGTTATAGACTTCCGCTCGATGTTTCAGGGCGTCCACAAATTTTGGATACTTTCGATAGAGTCTGGCAGCGGCAGAGAGCAGCTTTTCCTGCTTTTTCTCATAGGACCGTTCCCGGGTTGCTACCACGATCACCTTATCGCAGCCAGCGTCAATCACCCTTTGAAAGGGAATGGGATCCGCTACACCTCCATCCATGCTGGGAATGCCGTCAGCTTCAATGATGGGGAACAGCATGGGCATGGCGCAGGTGGCGCGTAACGCGATGAATTTCTCGTCCCGTTTGGGCAGGGGAAGGTAGGCTGCCTGACCGGTGCGTACATCGGTCACCACAGCTTCCGCCACGCCGGGATAGGCGGCAAAGGTTTCGTAGTCGAAGGGGATAAGCTTGTTGGGGATCTCATCATAGACGAAATCCAGATTGAAATAGCAGTTGTTGAGGGGATTGAGCATATGGCTTGAGCCCATGTAGCGGTCATCGTTCACATAGGTTTGGAGAATCTTTAGATTTCGTCCCCGTTGCCGGGAGATGTAGCTGACGCCATAGGCGATACCGGCGGAAACACCGGTGACATGATCCGCCATGATGCCTTCATCCAGCAGTCCATCGCAGACGCCGCTGGAAAAAATGGTGCGGTTTGCGCCGCCTTCCAGTGCAAGACCAAGTTTCATAGAGGTATCCTTTCTGTTAAAAACGATAGTCGGTGACAGTGCCCCGTGGCTACGGTGGACGGGACACTGTCCATTATAATACAATTTTTGCGGGAAGCAAACTGCTGAATCAAAATTTGCCCAAATAATAAGAAAAATTCATAAAAATTTTACCAATATATGTATAACACTGCTGCTTGCCGTCCACAATAGCGTCGGAGGTGCAAAATATGCAAAACGAAAACAAAAAGAAACGCTTTGCTGGCAAGGGCTACTACATAGCCCTGATCGCCTGCATTGCAGCAGTCGGTATCTCAGGCTATGTATTTGTGAAAACTGCCCGCGATTCCGCGGTGGAGACTGTGGCCGTTGCCACCGTGTCCCCCGCAGCTACCGCGAAGGCATCGGAAAAGGCCGAAACTTCGGCCAAGGTGGAGACCGGTGCAAAGACCGGGGAGACAGCAACGTCTGAAAGCCCCGCTGTTTCCGCTTCTACGGAGACGGATCAGATGGAGGACGCCTATGAAGAGACCATGGCAGAGGCGGACGTGGATCCAGTAATCGCCTGGCCTCTGGTAGGAGAGGTAATCGCCACCTTTAGCCAGGACACTCTGTCCTATAGTCAGACTATGGAGGACTGGAGAACCCACGAGGGCCTGGACATCGCGGCCGAGGCTGGTGCGGTGGTATCCGCCACCCAGGACGGCACTGTGACCGCAGTCTATGAGGACGATTATCTGGGCAACGTGGTGGTGGTATCCCACAGCGGAGATCTGGCCACCATGTATGCCAACCTGGCGGATTCTCCTGTGGTCGCGGTAGGGGATACGGTGACTGCCGGCCAGACCCTGGGAGAGATCGGAAATACAGCCCTTCTGGAGACGGCGGAGCCGGATCACCTGCACTTTGAGGTGTTCCAGAACGGAAATCCCATGGATCCCATGGACTATCTGCCGGAATAATTGTTCAGCACAAGTATGAAAACACCGCGGACAGGGGACCAAACCTGCCGCGGTGTTTCCGTAGAAAAAGAGAGAGAGAAAATGAAAGCAAATCGGAAGTATCTCGATTGCATCTTTATCATACAGGCCGGATTTGTGGATTCGTTGAAAAAATTATGGCTATTTTGTTAACTCTGATAGAATCTGAGTATAATACGAGGCCGCCGCAGTACAACTGCGGCGGCCCAAGTAATTTTGTGGGGTTATGCCGTCTGGCTCCGGTTGTTGAACCGGGTCAGTGCGTTTTGATAGCAGTCCAGGCAGTCCTGAAGACCCATGGAGTAGATGGTTTCCGTGAAGGTGTCGTAATCGCTGTCGATGTCCATTTCTCCGGTGAGCATTTTGAGGATGCTTTCGGAGGTGTAAGAGGCGATGTCCGCCATGTACTTGGAGAAGGTCTCGGATTCCTCAGCGGTGAGGGTCAGCGCCCGCGGCAAATCGTACAGAGACTCCACGTTTTCGCTCCAGAGCTCCCGGGCGGCAAGCTGCTGCTCGCTCATCTGACTGTCGAACTTTGTGTATTTCTCCACATAGCCGTATTCGTCCATATACACGGCAGCCAGCCAGGTGGCAGAGAGTCCGTCGGGGTTGTTGACGATCAGATCCGTATACTGGGGATTCCCCTGGTCGTCGTATACAAAGGAGATGCCCTCAATGCCGTAGTTGAACAGGAAAGCGCCTGCCTCGGAGTAACGCCAATCCAGCACTGAGACGGCCAGCTCCACATCCTCGCAGGTGGAGGTGATGGAGAAGGTGCCCTGACCGGTCAGAGTGCTCATGGTGGTGCCGTAGCCGTTGAAGGGGATTACGTCGCCCTCTTCCTGTACGGCATAGGGCAGGGCTACCATGGTGGCGTCGGGATCGGTAAAGTAGCTGGGAGCGTTGGCCAGTGCGTCGGTATCTCCGTTATAATAGCTGAAGGTACCGGCGCAGAAGTCCGCGATGGTATTGAAATTGGAGGTGCGGGTGGCGAAGTCCTTGTAGAGGATCCCCTCGTCTACCCATTCCTTCATGGTTTTCAGATAGTCCTTGGCCTCCTCCGTTACAGGTCCATAGATGATCTCGCCGTCGATCTGATAAATGGGATAGCTGACGGAGGGGAAGGTGGTGATGGTCAGATTTGTGCCCCATGCCCCGGAGAAAGCACCGGCAGAGGCGTCAAACTCACACTGAGCGCCATAGGTCTCGTACATGGCCTTGAGCATATCATGGAGCTCGTCGATGGTTCTTGGTGTTTCGATACCCAGCTCTTCCATCCAGTCTCCACGGGTGACAGGACCGGATTTGGTGATGGAGGGCTCGTTGGTGATATGTACGAAACCGGGACGGTAGCCCTCGTCGGTGGTGATATTGGCAAAGCCGTCCAGCTTATCCACCCAGTAAAGGTAGTTGGGAGCATATTCCTCCAGATAGGGGGTCAGATCCAGAATCACATCGTCGTTGACGGCAGCATCAGCACCGGTGGAGTAGTAGGAAAGGCCCGAGTGCATGATGTTGGGATAGTCGCCGGAGGCAAACATCAGGTTGTACTGCTCGCCAATATTCATGGCGCTGATGTTTTGGAATTCAAAGTTGACGCCGGTGAGCTTAGAATATTCCTGCCAGGAGGGATTGTCTTCGTAGCCTGCATAATAGGAGGCCAGCTGGGGATTGATCATCATGGAAATGGAGAAGGTCACGTCTTCGTCGGTAAGGGGCAGGGGCCACTCATAGGGAGAAAAGACGGACTCGTTCTCAGCAGATTCTGCGGCAGAGGCTGGTCCTTCCACAGAGGACGGCTGGGATTCTGATGCTTGGGGTTCTTCTGACTGAGGAGCAGGGGCTTCGGTGGCCTGTGCTTCCGTGGAGGATGCGGGCGCAGTGCTTTCCGCGGTGCTTTCTGTGCTGCCACAGCCTGCCAGAAGGTTCAGCAGCAGAACCAGAGCAAGGAACAATGCAGGGATTTTTTGTTTCATTTCACACACTTCTTTCCTGTAGATTAATCCACTTTGATTGTAGCGGTTCCGGTGAAAAATTGATATGTCAGTCTCCGCTGAATTTCATTCCAAAAATTAGCCGAAAGAGACAAACAGGGAAGAAGAGAGGACAAAGGTTGTCTGAAATAGCCAATTATGCGCTTGTTTTTTTCCACAGTTGGACAGTTCAACCGGCCGCGCTTTTGTACTATAATATACATATCTGTATACGAAAAAACTGTGAAAGAAGGAATCAAACATGGAACTGATTCGCGGAATTTCGCCCAGAACTTTTGTGCGTCCAGAGTACGTCAAAATGCAGGGACCTCCTATGGATGATGGGCCGGAAGGCCCCGGCGGCCCTGGTGGTCCCGGTGGCCCCGGTGGTCCTGGCGGAGAAATGCCTCCTATGCCGGAGGAGAAGCCCGCCTTTGCCGCGCTGGAAATCCAGAACGGCAAAATCCTGTCTCGGGATGAGGCCATTGCAGGCGATATCACGGATGACTGTGCAAAAAACGTTCGACTGAATCTCAATCGCAGCGACATGGGTGGCATTTTTGTTTCTGGTGAAGGCTCCGACTATACGGTGGAGCATGCCAATATTCGCATTTCCGGCGAAGGCCAGGGCTTAGGCGGTAAATTAAGTGGTGCTGCTGTGGAGGATCATGGCAAGCTGACCCTGCGGGATTGCCGTATCAATATGGACGGAAAGCTGCGCTGTGCCACCTCCGCCGGCGGAAACAGCGTATTAAAGGTCTATGATTCTCTCCTGGTCTCCCATGGAGATCCCTGGCCGGTGGATGAGAAGGAGGTCACCTGGGTCATTGGCCCCGGCATGGCAAAGCCTCCGGTATTTCTGGAAATTGAGGGCAATATGCGGACCCACTGCACGGTCATGGATTCAGAGAGCTATTTCTACAATTCCACTGTCATTGCGGACAGCTGGGCGGCGTTGTCCACCGACGCTGCCGGGGACCGAGTCTACCTGGAGGCCAACGACTGCAACGTCATCACCACCCGTTCCGGCTATGGTACCTACGCGGATACTGGTTGCTACTGCGTACTGAACCGGTGCAATTTGGATGTACAGAATATGGCGGCCATCGTGGCTGGAGAATCCGGCGTGCAGCTCAACGATTGTACCGCCAAATGCGGCAGCTATGTGGTGCTGAACCATGTGGTGGGCGGTGGTCCCGGAGACGGTATCTTTACCCAGGTTTCCAATATTGCCATCCGGGGCGGCAAGTATCAGTGTGAGGACCCGGCGGTGATCGTCAAGAGCTGCAATTCTGATATTTTGATGGAGGGAGCCCAGGTGGAATCCCGCTGCGGCGTGCTGGTAAAATCCCGGATCAACGATGATCCCTGTGCGCCAGACCCCAAGGGCCGGGAGGTCTACGGCATCCACGTGACCCTTCGGAATATGGATACAAAGAACAGCGTGCTCCATGAGGATCCCAACCGGCCTATGACCCTGAAGCTGGAGGAAACAGCGTTGCGGGGCGCCATCACTGGAAATGTGCTGCTCAGTCTGGACGAAAAGAGCCATTGGATGGCGACTGCGGATTCCACAGTGGTGCTAAACGGTGATCTGTCCATGGATCAGGTGGATGCACTGCCCAATGTGACCATTACGGCAGTGGGCGGTGAAGCACGTACCGTCAAACTGGCCTCTGGTGGAACACTGGTGGTCAAAACA
>CBCTLT010000099.1:0-5930 GCA_965147785.1 uncultured Oscillospiraceae bacterium | reverse complement strand
GTCTGTAGCTCTGTAATGGAAAAGCTCCCATCCTTGAGAATCTTCGGCGGACTGTAGGAGGGTGCGACCACCAGTGCATCGTACAGGATGCTACCATCCAGGCCAAAATTGACATAGGCCAGGTTACCGGGGGTGTACTTGTGCAGATTGTTCCGAATCTGTTTCAGCCGTTCTGTCATGTATGTTCCTCCTTTGCCCCAGGCGCAGTCACAGTTCCTCCTGATAGCAGCGGTACATCAGCACCTGGCTGTGCAGCGTGACAGCGCCCTGCTGGGCCACATACTGCCGCAGGAAATTCACAAAGCCAACGCCCTGAGCCTTGATGGCATCCATCAGCTCCTTGTAAGAATCCATCAGGAAGCGGTACAGGTCCAGCGCATGGGTGAAGGTCAGCGTGTTGTCGAAGGGGACCACCTCCACCTTGGGGAACACCCGCCGCAGGGCCCGCTCCATGTCCGCCATCTCCGCCTGGACCTGCTGCATCCGGAGCTCCAGACAGGACTGCCCCGCAAACTGCCGGTAGATGGCGTCGTAGTCCTCCATAATGCGGTGGCTGCCGGAAACCAGGCAGAGCATTCCACCGGGCCGCAGGGCATCCCGGGCCCGTTCCAAGAGGGCCTCCGGCTCCTTGAGGTACTTCCAAAGGTACGCCATGACCACACGGTCATAGCCTGCTTCCATGGTATACTGCTCCGCGTCAGCCTCAACGAGCCGAACCGCCACGCCGTCCCGCAGCTTGGGGCGCTGCTCCTCCATGAAGGACTGCACATGGTTCAGCAGGTTTCCGTAGATGTCCACCAGGGTGATTTCGGAGT
This sequence comes from uncultured Oscillospiraceae bacterium, assembly GCA_965147785.1. GTDB lineage: Bacteria > Bacillota > Clostridia > Oscillospirales > Oscillospiraceae > HGM13006. Next base: position 5,115 of record CBCTLT010000099.1, on the reverse strand, counting down.
TTTCCGGAATGGCGCCCCAGTTTTTCCGCCACAGGAGTCCATAGCCACAACCTAAATCCAGGGTTTTCATGCCCGGCTTTAAGTTCAGGCGGTCAAACTCCCAGGGGTACAGGTCCCGCTGGCCGTGGCGGTCGCAGAACTGGTAGGTCCGGCCGGAGTGGTTTACCCGGCGGATCAGCTTCATGCTGGCGGTGAGCTCGGTCAGATCTCCCAGGACGTCCTCCTCCATGACCCGGTCCAGCAGCTCGATGACCTCGTTGATCTTGTCCCGGCGGTCGATCAGGAGCTGCCGCTGGTCCTCCAAAATCTCCGGCAGCGCCCGGTCTTCCATCAGCAGGACGCTCTGGATGTCCTCCAGGGAGAAGCCCGCGAACTTCAGCATGGAGATCTGCTGCATTTTGAGGAGCGCCGAATCGTCGTAGAGCCGGTAGCCGCCCTCGGAGTAGCCCGTCGGATGCAGGATGCCCTTCTGATCGTAGAAGCGGATCGTGCGGGAGGACACTCCCGCCAGCTCTGCCAGCATCCCTGCGGTGTATTGTTTCATTTTGATTCCCTCCTTTTCTTGATTCATTTCCTAGTATAGGGGTTGACGCAGCGTCAATGTCAAGAGGAAATTTCAAATTTGCTTGCACATATTTTTGTATGTACGCATTTCAGATACTCCAAAATTATGAGGTTACATTTTCCCTAAAAATTCTAGGTTGACTTCTACCTATTTCTGCGTATAATAAGCATTGAAAGAAGGTGTCATTATGACCATTGATACAAATACCATCGTCTCGGTAACAGAGGCCAACCAGAATTTCTCCCGGGTGACCCGCATCGCAGAAAAGAATGGTCAAGCGGTGATTTTCAAGAACAACCGTCCCAAATATATGTTGATTGATCTTGAAAACTCCCCTGTCATTGAGATGACAGACGATGAGAAAATCGACTTTGTGGCAGCCCGTATTCTGAAAAAATATAAGCCCGCGTTCTTGGAGCTGGCAAAATGATTAAGTTCTCAAAAGACAAGGTATTGCTCCTGCACAAGCTGATTGCCGAGGAGACCGGCGGCAGTATTGGTGTTCGCGACGAGGCTTTATTGGAGTCTGCGCTGGAGTCTGTCTTTGCCAGCTTTGGTGGACAGGAATTCTATCCGACAAAAGAAGAGAAAGGCGCTCGGCTGGGATATACGCTGATTTCCAACCACGCTTTTGTAGATGGCAACAAACGCATTGGTATGTATGTGATGCTGACATTCCTGGAGGTAAACGGGATTCGCTTGGAATGTACAAACGAGGAAATCGTGGAGGTCGGGCTATCTGTGGCGGATGGAACCATGGGCTACGAGGCGCTGCGGGACTGGGTCATCGACCACAGACTTTGACCCATACCATGACCCATTCCCGGAAAAACGTTGTGTCACTGGTTGGACGGTTCTCTTGTTTTCTATACTTTTTCTACTATAAAATAGGGGGTACTGGACGGATTATACGGATTTTTTAAACGGATCGCACCTCATAACCCGAAGGCCGCAGGTTCAAATCCTGTCCCCGCAACCATAATGATTGACTCATAAGTCTACCAAGACTTGTGAGTCAATTCTCTTTTATAGCCCTGTTTTAGGGTCAAATTACGGATATACCAGCAAAAAACGGTTGATGACTGGTGGATCAGCGCCAGAAATCAACCGTTTTTCTTTGGCAGGAGCGAAAATTCCGTTCAATGTGTTAGCAATAAAAGGTGCGCGGGGACAGGATTTGAAGTGAAAAATTGAAGGAATTACTGCGTTTTTAAGGGCAAATTCTCGAAAACCCTTGATTTTTTATAAAAAGTATGTTAGTATGTTTACATACATACCAAATAGGAGGTGAAGCGGATGGCCAAGGACAAAAAGGCGTTTGGTAATTTCCTGCGGGAAATGATCAAGCAGACCGGTATATCGCAGTCGGCATTTTACTCAGCGGTAGAGATCACAAAACCATATTTCTACGACATTCTGTCCGGCAAGGTCAATCCGCCGCCACCGGACGTACAGTACAAAATGCTTGAAAACTTGAATTTGGATGAGCAGCAGCGCAATGAGTTCTTGAATTTGGCGGCTGAGGGACGCGGCGAAGTTCCTGCGGACATCGCAAAGCTGATCGCAGATCACCCTGCGAAATTGGCAATCATCCGAGAAACACTGACAACGCTACTGGCGGCGCAAGGATAAGGAGAAATAGATATGGCTGAATTACATGAGCTGATAGAGAAAATTGAAAATCCGGAATTGCGTGCGCAGATTCAGGCAGCAGCCGACAGACTGACAAAGCAGAAGAAATTCGGTCTTGTGTTTGAGGAACATCTGCCGGAGTGCACCCCCCTGTACGATATTCCTGTCCGGAAGGGTGCAAAGGTGTCCGTGCGCAACGGTAAAGCAAACGAAACCTATACCGTATTAAAAATCGAGAATGGTGTGGCGACATGCCTGCCTAAGAACAGCAAGGAAGCGGTACAGTTTGCTGTGACTGACCTCGTTACAACGGCAGAGCTGGGTGATCCCATCTATCCTTGCCTGCAGCCCTTAGGAGAGGTGTGTAATGCGCCTGACAGTGAGCTGTGGCATACGCTGATCGAAGCGGATAACTACCATGCACTGCAGCTTCTGGAATACCTGTACGCAGGCAAGATGGATTGCATCTACATCGATCCTCCTTATAACACCGGCGCTCGCGATTGGAAATACAATAACGACTATGTGGACGGCGCCGATGAATACCGCCACAGCAAATGGCTGTCGTTTATGAAAAAACGATTGGAAATTGCACAGCGCCTACTTAATCCAGATGATTCTGTTTTAATCTTAACCATAGATGAAAAGGAATATTTGCACATTGGATGCCTGTTAGAAGAAATGTTTCCACATGCAAACATTCAGATGATAACAACGCTAACAGCAAGAAGTGGTGCCGCTCGCTTTAATAGCTTTAGCCGCACAAATGAATTCATATACTTTGTCATGATCGGCAATTATCAAATTACACCTATAGAAAATGCAGAATATTCTCAAGAAGGAGAGTCTATTCACTGGAGATCATTCCGGCGCGGTAATCCTGCGAACATTAGAACTTCGCGTCCCTCGCAGTTTTATCCTTTGTATGTGAATGTTGAAACTAATCGAATCGTAGAAGTAGGCGACCCAATTACACCTGATGTAGACAGATTTTCAGTTAGAGAAATGGAGGGCTGTGTTGCGGTATTCCCCGTTCGCGATGATGGTACAGAAATGCTATGGGGCGTAACACCTAATGCGTGTAGGCGTTTAGTGGAGAATGGATATATAAAAGCGACTAAGTATACTCCTGACAAACCGCAATTATACGTAGTTCAGTACTTATCCTCCGGCACCATAAAAGACATTGAAGAAGGCAGAGTCACAATAAAAGGCTATTCAGACGATGGCGGCATAATCGCTGATAACTTGGAATCAAGGAAGGCGATGCCAAAAACCTTATGGACATTTGAAACACACGATGCGAGAGACTACGGAACAAAAATACTTAAAAACGTGATTGGAGAAACACGCTTTGATTTCCCAAAGTCTCTTTATGCAGTAGAAGATTGTTTAAAGCTATTTGTTACAAGCAAGCCTAACGCACTAATCGTGGATTTCTTTGCAGGATCAGGTACTACCCTCCACGCAGTCAATCTGCTCAATACAGAGGACGGAGGCAACCGCCGCTGTATCATGGTTACAAACAATGAGATCAGCGCAGAGGAGCGGAAGGGCTTTGAGGCACGCGGCATCCAGCAGGGCGATCCTGAATGGGAAGCTCGCGGTATTGCCCGTTATGTTACATGGCCGCGCACTGTGTGTAGCATTGAAGGCCATGACGTCAACGGAAATCCGCTGAAAGGCAATTACATTGGCAGCGACATTCCTATGGCAGACGGATTCAAAGCCAACGCAGTATTCTTCAAATTGGGCTTCCTCGACAAAACTAAGGTGTCACTCGGTATGCAGTTCAAAGAGCTGCTCTCCACCCTGTGGATGAAGGCAGGTGCCATCGGCAAATGTCCCACCATTGACGCATCCGTGCCGGATATGCTCATCCTGCCGGATAACAAAATGGCAATTCTCAATGATGAGAACCAGTTTGGTGAGTTTGCCGAGCAGCTTACACAGCATCCCGAAATCGACGTTGTGTACCTCGTCACCGATTATGAATCCAGCTTCGTCTCCATGACACAGGCGTTGGATGGCAAAACAACTTATCAGTTGTACAAAGACTATCTGGACAACTTCAGAATTAACGCAGGGAGGAACAGCAGATGAAAGTTAATTTAATAGCCTTTCAGGACAAAGCTGTCAAGGAACTGCGCGTAGACATTGCGGACGCACTGGACAGCTACAGACGCAGAGGAAAGACGCAGGTCGTTTCTCTGCAAGCACCTACCGGTGCGGGCAAAACCATCATTGCAGCATCGCTGATCGAAGATATTTACTTCGGTTCGACATTGGCGGACGGAACTACCTTCGACGAGCAGCCGGAAGCGATCTTCGTATGGCTTTCGGATTCTCCGGAACTGAACGCGCAGTCTAAACAGAAAATTGAATTAAAAACCAGCAAACTGCGTTTCGGTCAGTGTGTCACGATTGTGGAAGATTCCTTTGACATGGAGATGCTGGAGGATGGACACGTTTATTTCTTGAACACCCAGAAGATCAGCCGCAGCGGCAAGCTGACGCAGCACTCCGACGATCGGCAGTATACCATCTGGGAAACGCTGGACAATACCATCCAGAACAAGTCGGATCGTCTGTACTTCATCATTGACGAAGCGCACCGTGGTGCCAAGAGCAAACGAGAGGCTGGTACCGACACCACCATTATGCAGCGCTTCATCAAAGGATATACCTACACAGAAAATGGCATGAAACGCACCATGCGTTCTATGCCGGTGATATTGGGTATCAGTGCCACAGCAGAACGATTCAACACCTTGGTTGGCAACACCACCAACGTAGGATTGATGAAATATGTTATCGCCGCCGACGAGGTGCGCGGATCCGGTCTGCTCAAGGATCGCATCGTTGATCGCCAAAGCGGCGCAAAGCCTGAACCGATGACAGAATCGTAATCATGAGAA
>CBCTLT010000098.1:0-5966 GCA_965147785.1 uncultured Oscillospiraceae bacterium | reverse complement strand
GCAGGCATGGATATGCCAATCTTTACAATATATATATGATGGAGGAACTGCACTCCATCTTGTCCCTTGGGGCAGGTGGCATGACAAAACTGGTATCCGGAAATAGGATCACCCGGATCAGCAACCCGAAATACCCCCAGGAATACATCCGCATGATCTCAGAAATTGCCGCGAAAAAGCGGGAGGTGACCCTATGACCTATGACATCGATAAAGTATCTGCGCGCTTAGCCCAAGATCCGGTTAACGCCATTGCCGCCTGGGAGGGTAGCTACCAAGACCAGGTAACCGCTACCGCCGCCTATATTTCCGCCAACCGAAAAAAAAGTCCGGTGGTTCTGCTGGCCGGTCCCTCCGGTTCCAGCAAAACCACCACTGCCGCCCGGATTCGGGATCAGCTTCTAAGTCAGGGCATTCGCGCCCATCTGATCTCCATGGACAATTACTTTTTGTCCCGCAGTGATCCGGCCTTTCCCAAACTGCCCGATGGCAATCCGGATCTGGAAAGCCCGGACTGCCTGGACTACGCCCTGCTGGAAGAGCACTTTTCCCTGCTGGAAACCGGCAACGACATCTATGTGCCCATCTATGACTTTCCCAGCCATCAGCGGCTGCCAGGCCGGAGCATGCGCATGGACGCTTCCATGGGCGACGTCTTTATCTTTGAAGGGATTCACGCCCTCAACGAGCGATTCACCGCCCATCATTTGGATGCCTGCCGGGTCTATGTATCCCCGGAGGATGATTTTGCAAAAGACGGCGTGACCTTCTGTACGCCGGTTCTGCTGCGGCTGATGCGCCGTATGGTCCGGGATTATCAGTTCCGGGGCGCTACCGCTCTGTATTCTCTGGGGCTGTGGCCCAATGTGGTGGAGAGTGAGAAGCGCTACATCGCCCCCTATCGCCCTACCGCCAACTGCTGCATTACCACCACCCTGCCCTATGAATTGGGCGTTCTGAAAAGCTATGTGGCCCCTCTGGTACAGGATCTTCCTCAGGATTCTCCCTGTCAAGAAGAGGTATCGACAATCCAGCGGATCCTCTCGGAAGTTGCTTCCCTGCCAGATGCGCTGGTCCCCCAGGATTCCATCCTGCGGGAATTTATTGGCGGTGGCGTCTGACGGCGTCATATTAACACGAAAGGATGATTCTCATGCGTTACACCTTTGCGGACTATCAAGAAGCCGCCCGGCAGATCTCCCAACAGCTGGGGGATTTCCGTCCGGAGGTCGCCATGATTCTGGGCTCCGGCCTGGGAGATATGGCGGACATGGCGAAAGATCCCATTGTGATCCCCTATGGCGAAATTCCGGGCTTTTCCGTCTCCACCGCCCCCGGTCACAAGGGCCAGCTGGTCTTTGGCACCCTGGGCGGAAAATCCGTGGCCGTGATGCAGGGCAGACTTCACGCCTACGAGGGCTACTCCTTCGAGGAGGTCTGCTTTCCCCTCCGGGTGCTGCGGCTTCTGGGCTGCAATAAGCTGGTGATTACCAACGCCTCCGGCGGCGTCAATCTCAGTTTCCGCGTGGGAGACATTTGCCTTATCACAGACCATATCAAGTTTTTTATGGACTCTCCCCTTCGCGGGCAGAACATCCCGGAATTTGGCACCCGGTTCCCGGACGCCACCCACCTATACACCCCGCGGCTGCAGGAGATCGCCCGGAAAACCGCTCAGGCCCAGGGGCTGGACCTGGTGGAAGGCGTCTATATGTACTTCCCCGGCCCCTCCTACGAAACCCCGGCGGAAATCCGCGCCATTCGGGTGCTGGGAGGCGATCTGGTGGGCATGAGCACCGTGCCCGAGGTAATTGCCGCCGGTCATGCCGGCATGGAGGTTCTGGGCTTTTCCCTGGTATCCAACGCCGCTGCCGGTATCACCGGCAACGCCCTGAGCGAGCAGGAAGTTTTGGACGCGGCGGCCGCAGCCAAGGAGCGGTTCTCCAAGCTGATCTATGGCTGTGTGGAAGCTATGTAAAAACCATAGTTATTTTCAGAGCTGCTTCCATCCTGTATCTGTTTTTATCCCGGAGGCCCCGGCCTCCCATTGCGAAAGGAGTCCTGTATGGACACATTGTTTTCTAGTATCACCGCCGTAACCATGTCGGACAAGCTTCCGGTCATTTTGGGCGCCTATGTGGGCGTCACCGACGGAAAGATCAGCTACATCTCCACCACGCCGCCCCAAGAGCCTGCCCAGCGGGTCATTGACGGCCGGGGTATGGTGCTGATGCCCGGTCTCATCAACTGCCACGCCCACCTTCCCATGACTCCTCTGCGGGGTTACGGGGACGATCACAATCTCTCGGATTGGCTTAACCAGTATATTTTCCCCAAGGAGGATCTTTGGGACGACCGGGCCATTCGGGCCGCAACCCTACTGGGACTGGCAGAATGCCTCCGTTTCGGCACCACCTCCGTCTCTGACATGTACTATTTCTCCGATACCATCTGTCAATGTGTGGACGAGGTAGGCATCAAGGGCAACATTTCCCGCAGCATCACCGTATTTGACGAGGACTACTGCTTCGACAAGCATGGTCCCAGTCAGGAGATGGTGGCGCTGAAAGAAAAATGGCACAACCACGATAATGGCCGCATTCGGATCGAGGCCTCTATCCACGCCGAGTACACCTCCTTCGACAAGGTGTGGCAGGGACTGGCGGAATACGCCATCAACAGCGGGATTGGGATGCAGGTCCATGTGTCCGAAACAAAAAATGAGCACGACTCTTGCCTGGAGAAGTACGGCCTGACGCCAGCCCAGCTGCTGGACGTGTACCATGTTTGGGATACCCGGGCTTTGGCGGCCCACTGCGTTTGGCTTACCGACGAGGATATCGCCCTGTTTGCCCGTCGGGGCGTGTCTGCAGTCCACTGCCCCAACAGCAACCTGAAGCTGGCCTCCGGCATTGCCCCGGTGCGCAAGATGCTGGATCAGGGGATGAACGTGGCCCTGGGCACCGACGGCGTCTCCTCCTCCAACAACGCCGACCTCTTTGAGGCCATTAAGCTGGCAGCACTACTCTCCAACGGCTCCACCTTGGATCCCGTTTCTCTCACCGCCCAGGAGGCCCTGAAAATGGCCACGGTCCGGGGCGCCAAGGCCCAAGGCAGGGAAACCGAATGCGGCATGATTGCCCCAGGGCTGGACGCGGATCTCATTATGCTGGACTTCAGCCAGCCCCATCTGATTCCCTGCCACAATCCCATCAGCAATCTCTGCTATGCCGCTTCGGGGCATGATGTATGCATGACCATGGTTCGGGGCAAAATTCTCTATGAAAATGGCCGCTATCTCACCATTGACCTTCAAGATGTCCTGCGGGAATTCCACGACTATGTGATCCCCCTGATGTTTGGCCAGCCCGGGAAGGAGCCTGTCCATGTCTGAGCATAACCCCGGCAAACCCAAGAAACAAGGCTTTCTCCAGGGTGCCGCCATCCTTACCCTGGGCACCATTCTGGTGAAGCTCATCGGCGCACTTTACAAGATCCCTATGAACCGTATCATCGGCACCGAGGGCTTTGGCCATTTCAATGTGGCCTACAGCATCTTCAGTGTGCTGCTGACGGTTTCCACCGCCGGTCTCCCCATTGCGGTGAGCCGGATGATCTCCCAGGCCAACACGCTGGGAAACCGGCGTCAGGTCCAGAAGATTTTCCACACCAGTCTGCGAATCTTTTTGGTCATCGGCGCTCTCTGTTCCGCCGTCATGCTGATCTTTGCCCCCCAGCTGGCAAATTGGATGGAGGATCCAGACGCCATTTACGCCATTGCGGTGCTGGCGCCAGCGGTGCTGTTCCTTTGCATCATCTCCTCCTTCCGCGGCTACTTCCAGGGGCAGCAGTATATGACTCCCACCGCTGTCAGCCAGGTCATCGAGGCCGTGGTCAAGCTGGTGCTGGGTTTGGGTGCGGTCTATATTGTGCTGGGTTTGGGCTTCGGCACCCCTGAAGCCGCTGGAGGCGCTATTTTCGGCGTTACCGCCGGGTCCGTGCTGGCAGCGGTATACCTGCTGTTCCAGTACCGCAGAAAACATGTGCGCCTGACGGCCGCAGATCGGAACAGTCCTGTGCTTTCCACCCGCGACACCGCCAAGCAGCTCCTAAAACTGGCCGTTCCCATCACCATCGGTTCCACAGGTCTGCAGATCTTCAACGCACTGGACACCAAGATCATTCTTGGCAGGCTGCAGGACGCCATCGGACTGACCAGCAAAGCGGCCTCTTCCCTGTTCGGCACTTACTCTGCCGCCCAAACCTTCTATATGCTGCCGCCGGCTCTTATTACGCCGCTGGCCATCAGCATCATTCCCACTGTCACGGCGGCCCTGACCCTCAACAACTACCGGGAAGCCCGGCGGACGGAGGAATCCGCCGTCCGGATGACAGCACTCATTGCACTGCCCTGTGCAGCCGGTCTGGCTGTTTTGGCCTCGCCCATTCAAAAAGTGGCCTACAATTACGACGCGGAGACCCTGCAGGTGGCCGGTCCGCTGCTGGCCATCTTAGGCGTGGCAGTGGTCTTTAACTGCATGGTCAGTGTGACCAACGCTATCCTGCAGGCCCACGGCAAGGTAACCATCCCCATCTATACCACCCTGGTAGGCGGTCTGGTCAATATCATCACCGACTATGTGCTCATTGGCATGGACTCCATCGGCATCTATGGTGCAGCCATTGCCACCATCGCCTATTGCGCCGTTATTATGTTCCTGAACATCGCCGCCATGCACAAGTCCATGGAATTGCCGCCTCGGATTCTGCTGCAGTTTGTCAAACCCATCGTAGCCACAGCGGTGATGGCAGCCGGAGCATATTTCAGCTACGAGGCTGTGCAGCGGGTCATCCCTTCCACCACCGTATCTGTTTTGGCCTCTATCTTAGTAGCCTGCGTCATCTACGGCGTGTTGGTGTACGCCATGAAAATCATTACCTGGTACGACTGTCAGCTGCTTCCCAAGGGCGATCTCATCGCACGTATTCTCCGGGTGCAGCCTCCACAGGATGTGAATTAGCATTTTCCGAACAATCTTTTTATTTTCAAGGAAAAAACATAAAAATTTTTCACAAAATGTGCAGTCTGGACTTGCGCAGAGGACGAAAGTATGATAGATTTTTATAGCAAACCATGTTATTCGTTTGAGGATCTGGTGTCCCTGGTTCGTATCCTGAGAGCGCCAGACGGCTGCCCCTGGGACAGCGTTCAGACGCATGACAGTATTCGGCGCAATTTCATTGAAGAGGTCTACGAGGCCTGCGAGGCTATCGACGCAAAGGACCCGGATAATCTGAAGGAGGAGTTGGGCGATGTTCTGCTCCATGTCGTCTTTCACGCCGACATAGAGGCGGATGCTGGGCGATTCACCATTGACGATGTCTGCGACTTTGTGGTAAAAAAGATGATCTCCCGTCACCCTGCCCTGTTTGGCGGCGACGCCACTCTGGATTGGGATGAAATTAAGCGTCGGGAAAAAGGACAGACTTCCCTTTCTGATGAACTCGATTCCGTAGCCAGGAGCCTTCCGGCGCTGTGGCGTGCGGAAAAGCTTCAGAAGAAAGCGGAAAAGGCTGGTCATACGTTAACACGGCAATCCTGCGATCCTTTCACGGACACGTCGGATCCACTTCGGGCCGTGGGAGACAAACTGTTTGACACAGTGCGTCTGGCAAGAGAACTTGGGGTCGATCCGGAGCAGGCCCTGCACCTCAGTTGCGACGCCTTTCTGGCCAAGGTACGCAAAGAAGAAAATGGCCAGGACATTCCAAAATTACAGGCCGAGATTTCGGCTCAATATGTGAAGGAGTAATTTAAAATGAACAAGACTGAACTGATCGCAATCGTTTCCGACAAGGCCGGCGCTACCAGAAAAGACACCGAGCAAATTCTCAGCACCATTCTCGACGTCATTGGCGATGAGTTGGCTGCTGGCGGCCGCGTACAGTTGGTGGGCTTTGGCGCTT
>CBCTLT010000097.1:0-6026 GCA_965147785.1 uncultured Oscillospiraceae bacterium | reverse complement strand
GGGGCCTTTACCGATAAAGATGAAAACGCCATTCTGGTGAATTCCGACTTCCTTAACGGGCTGAGCGTAAAAGAGGCACTTCCGGCCATGACCCGCTGGCTGGAGGAAAAGGGAATTGGAAAGGCCCAGGTCAACTATAAGCTGCGGGACTGGGTATTCTCCCGTCAGCGCTACTGGGGCGAGCCTATTCCCATCGTCCACTGCCCGAAGTGCGGCACGGTACCCCTGCCGGAGAGTGAGCTGCCCCTGGTACTGCCGGAGGTGGAGAGCTATGAGCCCACCGATGACGGAGAGAGTCCTCTGGCACCTATGACTGACTGGGTCAACTGCAAGTGCCCCCAGTGCGGCGGCGATGCCAAGCGGGAGACGGATACCATGCCCCAGTGGGCCGGATCCAGCTGGTATTTCCTCCGGTACATGGATCCGCACAACGACAAGGCTTTGGCCTCCAAGGAGGCCCTGGACTACTGGGGCCAGGTGGATTGGTACAACGGCGGCATGGAGCATACCACCCTCCATCTGCTCTACAGCCGGTTCTGGAACAATTTCCTCCACGACATCGGCGTGGTGCCCTATGCAGAGCCCTATGCCAAGCGCACCAGCCACGGCATGATCCTGGGCAAGAACCCCCACTATGTGGGGAACTTCGAGACCCAGGAGGAGAAGGACGAGATGATCCGGAAATACGGTGCCCAGGCCCAGCGGCCTGCGGTGAAGATGTCCAAATCCCTGGGCAATGTGGTCAATCCCGACGATGTGGTGAAGGCCTACGGCGCTGATACCATGCGGCTGTATATCATGTTTATCGGTGACTTTGAAAAGACTGCCACCTGGTCCGATGAAGCGGTCAAGGGCTGTAAGCGCTTTTTGGACAAGGTTTGGAATCTGGCGGAGACCGTCACCGATCAGGAGACGGAGATCAGCAAGAAAAACGAGACCATTCTCCACAAGACCATCAAAAAGGTTACCGAGGATATCGACGCCCTGAAGGCGAACACCGCCATTGCTGCCTTGATGACCCTGGTGAACACCTTGGGACAAAACGGCTGCAACCGGGCTGAATTGGAGATTCTTCTGAAGTTGCTGGTTCCTTTTGCACCCCATATCTGTGAGGAAATCTGGGAGATGCACGGGTTCTCGGGCTATTGCTCCGTGGCCCCTTGGCCGGAGTACGATGAGAAAAAGACCGTGGATGCCGAGGTAGATATGGCCATTCAGGTCAATGGTAAGTTCCGGGGCACCATGCGTATCGCGGCGGATGCCTCTAAGGAGGCTGCGATAGAAGCAGCTTTGGGTACGGATATCGTCAAACGGCAGATGGCCAACATCGGCGGAGAGGTCCGAAAGACTATTGTGATCCCTGGGAAACTCATCAATCTCATTATCAAATAAGTAGACTTCCACAAATTTTTCTTGACATTTTATGTGTCCTTGCATATAATAAGAAAAGCCATCGAATGGCCCTTAAAGCATTTCGCTTTTGGAAATGCATCGGAGGGAGGGAAAACAATGTCTGAGATCCGCGTCAAAGAAAATGAATCTCTGGAGAGCGCGCTCAAGAGATTTAAACGCAGCTGTGCGAAGGATGGCGTTATCGCTGAGGTCAAGAAGAGAGAGCATTATGTAAGCCCCAGCCTGAAGCGTAAGCAGAAGTCTGAAGCCGCCCGTAAGAACAATAAGAAAAAATATTATTGATCTTTATATGATATGCGTTTGGGCACCCCACTTTATTGTGGGGTGCTTTTTTCACCGGGTCAGCTTGGCCCGGAGCTGGGAGTCCTCAATGAGGACCATGGGAATGCCGCAGGCCTGGAGACACTGATATTTTTTTCGCAGGCTGTCGAGAGAGTCGTAGAGCACCGCGTGGATCTGGCCTGATTCTACATAGGTAAAATACTCTGTGCAGAGAGACTCTGAAAAGAAGCAGGGGGCGTTTTGGTGCAGTTCGTTCAGTTCCCGAGGTGTCAGCGGTGTGCCCACGCCGGAAGGGCAGGGCAGGGGGAAGTCCATATAGACCGGCTGGAGGCGGACGCAGAGCTTGCCGCCGGCAGCGGCAAGAATGGACTGGAGATACTCCCGCAGCGTTCCGCCGGATATAGCGCAGTCCGCCAGATAATATCCCACTGGGATCTCCCGCGGGGAGGAGCAAACAGTCATTGACAAGGGCCCCGCCTCCTGATAAGATAGTTTGGCTACCCAATTCTATGCGCGAACAAGCAAAACAGAATCGAAATGAGTGAAGTAAAATGGCATTTTCTCTTCTGGCAGACGTGGAGGTGCGGGCCATTACCGATCTGGGGCCTCAGTGGTTCCAGGAACGGGGGATTCGCCTGCTGCTGCTGGATTTTGACAATACCGTGGTGGCCTATACAACCACCGAGCCCACGGAGGAGTTCCTCGCCTGGCTGGGACAGATGCGGGAGGCGAATATTTCCGTGATGGTGGTCTCCAACAGCCGAAAGAGCCGCCGGGTGCCGGAATTCTGCCAGCGGTTTGGATTACCCTGGATCAAGCGGGCTGGGAAGCCCAATCCCAAGGGGATTCGTCGGGCCATGGAACAGCAGGGCTTTTCTCCAGCAGAAACGGCCATGGCCGGAGATCAGACCTTTACGGATATTTTGGGAGGAAATCTGGCGGGAGTTACCACGGTGCTGGTTTACCCAATTCACTTCTCCAATCCCTTCCAGGTGATTCGCTATGGACTGGAGCAGCCCTGGATCCGTTTGGGCCGCCAAAAACGAAAAAGATAGCGGAAGATGGTATGGAACACTTGCAATTATGGCGATGATAGGATAAAATAGGATTATCAAATCCAAAATGACTTGCCGCCATGGGCGGTATCTGAGAAATTAGGAGGAGTACCAATGATTTCAGCCAGTGATTTTAGAAACGGCATTACCTTTGATATGGACGGAAACGTCATGCAGATTGTGGAATTCCAGCATGTAAAGCCTGGTAAGGGCGCGGCTTTTGTTCGTGTTAAGATGAAGAACGTCATTACCGGCGCCGTGACGGAGACCACCTTTAACCCCACCGCCAAATACCCCACTGCTTTCATTGAGAGAAAGAAGATGGAGTATTCCTATAACGACGGCGGCCTCTACTACTTCATGGATATGGAGACCTATGAGATGACTGCCATCAATGAGTCCGATCTCAGCGACGGCTTTAAGTTTGTCAAGGAGAACGAGGAGTGCACCATTCTCAGCTACAACGGCAAGGTGTTCTCCGTGGAGCCCCCCAACTTTGTGGTGCTGGAAGTCACCAAGACTGATCCTGGCTTCAAGGGCGATACCGCTACTAACGTCACTAAGCCTGCTACGGTGGAGACCGGCGCTGAAATCAAGGTACCCCTGTTCATCAACGAGGGGGACAAGATCAAGATCGACACTCGCACCGGCGAATATCTCGAGCGCGCAAAGGGCTGATGACCTTGGAAGAACAGGCGGCATATCTCCAGCAACTCAAGGAGCAGGCTGCGTTGGATGTTTCGGATCCAAAACAGAAACTCCTAATGGAGCTGACCGATACTGTTTCCCTACTGTGCCACCATATCTATACATTGGGTGCGGTAGTGGATGGATTAAATGAGACGCTGGAAGCGGTGCAGAGTCAGTTGGAGGATTTTGAACTGGAGTACGAAGAATCCGAGGAAGAATCCCAGATGGGTATTGATGAATACTTTGATGGGAAGGAGTCTCCCCTGTACGAGGTCAAATGCTGTCAGTGTGGAGATCGTTTTGCCGTGGATGAGGCCACCCTGGTAAAGGGGTTCCAATGTCCCACCTGCGGCGAGCATCTGATTCAGGCCGAATAAATAAAAGCTGCCGGAAAAGCGGAACGCCTTTCTGGCAGCTTTTTGCTTTGAAGCTGAGGACGAAAAAAACACGGCTACCCCCAAAAGGGTAGCCGCGATATGCGTTTAGGAGCCATAGCAGTCCGGGCAAGGAGAATAGCCGTTGGCCTCTGCCAGTTTGACACTGTAGGCCAGGAAATTCTTCTTGGTAAAGCTGGGGCAGTCATACCGGTGGTAATACTTGTTTGCGCTGTCCAGCATGACAAAGACTACATAGGTGTCATAGAAGCTGACCTCGTCCTGATAGCTACTGACTTGCTGACTCAGATTCTCGTTTTCCGCTGTCAGTGTGTCGTTTTCTCCTTGCAGCGTATCCAGATCCTGCTGGGCCTGATCCAGTTCTGCTTGTAGGGCATCGCGCTCCTCGGTGGCGGTGCTGAGGGCGGTGTTGGCCTCTTCCAGTTCCCTCTGGGCCGCTTCCTTATCATACTGGCTCTGGCTGACAGTGCTTTCCATGTCGCTGATCTGGCTCTCCAGCGCCGCTATCTGACTGCCGAGGCTTTGGTTGTCGGATTTAGCTGTGTCCAAATCCTCAGTCAGCGTGGCAACCTGCTCCTCAAGATCTGCCGCTGTAGCCTGTGCCGTGGAACTATCCTTCTTGGCCTTGCTAAGCTCTACCCGTAACGTGGATGTGGTAACGATGATATAGGTGGCTACGCTGATGGACAATACTGCCAGACAGCAGGCAATGATGGTAAGCACTTTCAATGCCTTGACGGATTTACGAGGGGGTTCCGGCGTGGCCTTGGGGCTCGAAGCCGGTGCTGGAGTCTTGTCACGATATTTAGGTTGAGGTTTCTTTGCGCTTTCCGGCGCAGAAGCGGGAACGGTTTCCTTGGCAGCTGTAACAGGGCCGCTTTCCGCAGCGTCTGGAGATGCAGGTTCCTCCGGGGGTGGATATAGCCGCTCGGCTACCTTTCTGGGTGGTGACGTTTGTGGTGCGTCCTGTAGCTCCGGTGGTGGAGTTACTACGGCAGAATCCTCTGAAGGCGTGCCGGGAGGGGGCGTAATGGTAGGAACCGGGCGACTACTTCCTTTAAGAGGAAGAGAAAAATTACCGCAATTGGAGCAAAAGGCGTCGTTCTCCTCCATTTTATGACCACAGATGGGACAATCCATAAAAACACCTCCTGGGAATATGGATATCCTCAGTATACTACAGATTTGTTTCAGTGTAAAGAAGTTGTCGAAAATATGCAAATGGGAAGAAAAAACGTAAAATAAGCAAATATTAATGAGGTTGAAACGAAAAACAGTATATTTTACAAAATAGTTGACAAAAAACGGAAGTTTTCAGGATACGCTTCAAAACGGAGACAAGTAAAGCAATGTGAAGCGTCGAGGGAGGAATTGATATGTGGAGAATTCGTCTGGAACAACCCGAGGACTACCAAGAGGTAGAAACCATGACCCGGGATGCCTTTTGGAACAAGTATCGCCCCGGATGTATGGAGCACTATGTACTTCACGCCTTTCGGGACCGGCCGGAGTTTGTTGCTGCGTTGGATTATGTGGTTGAGGATCAGGGCCAAATTGTGGGACACATTATGTATGTAGAGACGGTGCTGGAATTGGACGGAGGCGGAACTCTGCCTATTTTGGTATTCGGTCCTGTCAGTGTCCGGCCGGAGCGGCAGGGAGAGGGAATCGGCAGTCAGCTGATCCGATACTCTATGGAACAGGCAGCCCGGATGGGCTATGGGGCCGTGGCCATCACTGGAAATCCGGGCTATTATAGTCGATTCGGGTTTGAACCGGGAACTGCCTGGGGTATCTATTACGGAGATGTGCCTCGAGAGCAGGAGACGCCCTTTTTTATGGTTCGGGAACTCCGAACAGGTTATCTCCATGGTGTCCAAGGCACCTACCACGACCCGGAGGGATACTTGGTGTCCCAGGAGGCGGTGGAAGAGTTCGACCGGCTGTTTCCCTGGAAAGAAAAATTGCGGCTGCCGGGACAATTGGAATAAAGCCAGACGCAATGGAAAGCTTCCAAAATCAGAAGATTATAATAAAAATCGGGCGGATTACCGTTTGCTTGGTAATCCACCCGCGTGTATTTAACAGTTGTTTTATGGAACCAGATTGCGACAATTCCTGATTAGGACTCCAATGGGCGGCCGGACTGCGCCACATGGCTTTTGATGGCGGCAAAGCTTTCTGCACTGAT
>CBCTLT010000096.1:0-6053 GCA_965147785.1 uncultured Oscillospiraceae bacterium | reverse complement strand
TCCACTGCCGCGTCCACCAGGGATTCGATCTCCAGATTTTGTTCAATGGTCTCGATCTCCTTCAGCGACGGCCGCGTCTTGGGATGCCGGGGCGTAAACACTGTACAGCAGTCCTCATAGGGCAAAATAGAGGTCTCCATGGTGCCGATCTTCCGAGCCACCGTGATAATCTCCTCCTTGTCCATGCCGATCAGAGGCCGGAATACTGGCAGCGTGCACACAGCGTTGGTGACCATCATGGCCTGCATGGTCTGGGATGCCACCTGTCCCAGGCTTTCCCCGGTGGTCAGGGACATACAGCCCAGTTTTTCCGCCAGTTTTTCCGCAATACGCATCATCATGCGGCGCATAATGAGCGTAAAATACTCCTCCGGACACTTATCCCGGATCTCCTCCTGGATCTTGGTGAAGGGTACCACATGCACCGTCATGCGGCCGCAATACCGTGCCATCAGCTTTGCCAGATCCAGCACCTTTTCCTTAGCACGCTCCGAGGTATAGGGATAGCTGAAGAAATGGATGCATTCCAGCTCCACGCCCCGTTTCCCGATCATATAGCCTGCCACCGGGCTGTCGATACCGCCGGAGAGCAGCAGGGCTGTTTTTCCGCCCACACCCGTGGGCAAGCCGCCGGCACCCGGTTGTGCCGGTCCATGGACATAGGCCCGTTCCTCCCGGATCTCCACATATACCGTATAGTCGGGATTATGGACGTCTACATCCGTCTCCGGATAAGCCTCCGCCAGGAGGCCGCCCACTTCCTGGGACACCTGGATGGATGTCAGCGGGAATTTTTTATCCGCCCGTTTGGACTCCACCTTGAAGCTCCAGGCCATTGCGATTTCATCCCCCAAATAGTCGCAGCAGGCCTGGACAATGGCCTCTACGGATTTGTCACAGCCCCGGCTGCGGCTCATGGCCGCAATGCCGAATACCCGGCTGCAGGCTTCCCAAGCACCGTCCAGATCGCAGGTATCCTCCTCCGGCTCCACATACACCGTGGACTGCAGCAGCCGAATCTTAAATTTTCCATAGGGCCGCAGTCTTCTGGTCAGATTGGAATGGAGCCGCCCTTCAAAGGTGGAGCGGTTGAGCCCCTTCAGGACAATTTCGCCCATTTTCAGCAGAAAAATTTCGTTCATATATCGTTCTCCAATTCTCAAAATATGCTCTTCTGATTTGCGGGATCATTATACATCATTTTCCCCTTTTGCGCAACGAGAAGGACAAAAACAGGGGACTGTCTCAAAACAAAACGAGACAGCCCCCTGCTGAAATCAGTTTAATTTTTTTGCTTTTTATAGTTCTTCTCGATGCCATTCTTGAACAGGGACTTTTTCACCAGCCAGTCCTCCAGATAAATCTCCTTCTTATCCTCGAAGACCACACCAAACTCCTCATAGTTTTGATCCACCTGATCCGCCGCCTTCTGGGCCGTCCTAGCAAATTTGTCCAGCTGGCGATAGGTGGGATGGAGCACTGGACAGACGGTAAACAGAATGGAAGGAATCAGCGTCAGCAACACAAAGGGCAGCACCATCACCAGGTCCTTAAAGTCGTCGTCCTCAAAATCCACCGGCGTTTCCCGTCCGTCAATGAAGAAGTTGTACAGCTCTCCTTCATAGCCTGCGGTCTGCAAATCCTTGACCATGTACAAGCTATAAATTCCCAGAGGCGCAAAGGTGACCCGCAGGCTGTCTCCCAGTTCCGACTCCAGTTCATAGTCCATGACCATCAGGAACCGCATCCCGCTATACTCATAAAAATACAGATGCTCCGTCACGTAATTCTCCCGGGGCACCAGCTCCTGGAGCTGCGTCCGATCCGTAATGCCGGTATAGGCCTTGTAGGTGTCGTAGTAGATCCCCGTATCCGTTAGGTTCTCCTGCACGATGGGAATGGAAAACCGGTAGCGTCCCCCTTCCTGGTAGACATTGTCCTTAAAAAACATGGTGGTTCTGGTTCGGTTCAGGGCCATCTCTCCACCGTGGTCCTCAATGTCCTGGCAAACTGTGTCGATATCCAGCACATCCCGTTCCACAAATTCCTCCAGGCTCTGGGGATTCGGCTCCGCCCGGTAAAACAGATAGTTCAGCAGATAATTGTGGCTTTTGACCAGCATCCCCACAAAGATGGCCAGCAACAGCGCCGCCAGAATCCATAGATGGATGATATTCTTTTTGTAGAGGGAATACACAAACCCAGAGCGTTTTACCTTCATGTCCGTCCTCCTTCTCCGTTATGAGAGCTTGTAGGTCCTGTACTGTATGGCTTCCGCCAGGTGCTGGGTTTGAATTTCTTCGCTGCCGTCCAGATCCGCGATGGTCCTAGCCACCCGCAGGATCCGGTCATAACTGCGGGCCGTTAGATTCATCCGGGAAAAAGCTTGCCGCATCAGCTCCGTACAGGCTTCATCCAGCTGGCAGATTTTCTGCTGAATTGCGGGAGTCATATTCCCGTTGCAGCGCACCTCCGTCCCGGCAAATCGCCGGGTCTGGATCTCCCGGGCCGCATCCACCCGTCGCTTGATCTCTGCTGAGGGTTCTCCCTGTTCCCGTCCCGACAGCGCTTCAAAATCCACCGCCGGCACCTCCACAATTAAATCAATCCGGTCCAGCAGCGGTCCCGAAAGCCGGGAAAGATACTGCTTGACAGCGGTCTGCGAGCAGGTACACCTTCCGGACGGATGGCCGTACCAGCCGCATTTACAGGGATTCATGGCGCACACCAGCATGAATTTACTGGGGTAGGACACCGAACCGGTGACCCTGGAAATAGAGACGTTTCCATCCTCCAGGGGCTGCCGCATAATTTCCAGCGCTTCTTTTGAAAACTCCGGCAGCTCATCCAGGAACAACACGCCATTGTGAGCCAGGGAGATCTCTCCCGGTTTCAGGCCGGCACCGCCCCCTGCCAGTCCTACAGCAGACACCGTATGATGGGGCGAGCGGAAGGGCCGCTCTGTCACCAAAGGCTGTTCCTTAGTCAGCAGGCCCTGGACAGAATAGATCTGGCTCACCTCCAGTGACTCCTCCCGGGTCATATCCGGCAAAATGGAGGGAAGCCGCTTGGCCAGCATGCTTTTTCCCGCACCGGGCGGGCCCACCATCAACAGATTGTGGGACCCGGCCGCAGCGATCTCCAGCGCACGTTTGACGTTTTCCTGTCCCTTGACGTCCCGGAAATCCAGCTTTGCCCCAGCGTCTCCGTGGGGTTCCCAGGGTGTCACCGGCTCCATAGGCGCAAGACCTGTCAAGTGATCCCGCAGCTGGCCCACCGTTTCCGGTCCATAGACCGTCAAATTTCCTGCCAACGTGGCTTCGGGGCCGTTGGACGCCGGCACCACCAGCGTATCAATTCCCGCTTTTTTTGCCGCCAACGCCATGGGCAGGATCCCCGAAACAGCCCGCAGGCCTCCGCCCATACTGACCTCTCCCAGGAACGCCCAATTCTTCCCGGGAAGCCGTATCTGTCCCGTGGCCGCCAGGATCCCCAACATCACCGGTAGATCATAGATAGTGCCGATTTTCTTGGTTCCCGCCGGGGCCAAATTGATGGTGATCCGGCCGGTAGGAAACTGCATTCCGCTGCTCAGAATGGCTGCCCGGACCCGCTCCCGGGATTCTTTGACTGCAGCATCGGGCAGTCCCACAATGTCAAAGCTGGGCAATCCCTGGGTGATGCAGCACTCCACCGTCACACTGTAACCCTCGATTCCCCGCAGTCCCATGGAATACACGGAAAAGACCATCGCTGCCCATCTCCTCTCGCCGCAATTCCAGTCCGGAAGTTTCTAAAAACGTCCCTCCCGGACCGTCTGTTATTCCCCTGCTCTCTAGCATTCATATTGTCCCAGGGAAATTTTTGGCTTTTTGATTTATTTTACCGCAATTATTGTGAAAATTCAAACAAATCTTTTATGCAACATCACATGAGTTTTCCCCAGGTGGACGGTTGTCCTTGTCAGAAAGTTCAAACTTTTCAGAAATCCTTTGCAGAAGATTTACATTTCCAGGACTCCTGTGGTACAATGAAGCTGCTACGACAGGCCGGTATCGTGACACATACCTGGCCGGGCGAACTTGTGGTCAAGCCCTACAAAAACGCCCCAAACAATTCAAGGAGGAATTACTTTGGCTAGAAAACTCAAAACCATGGACGGCAACAATGCTGCGGCTCATGTGGCCTATGCCTTTACCGACGTTGCCGCCATCTATCCCATTACACCCTCTTCCGTGATGGCGGAACACATTGACGAGTGGGCCGCCAAGGGCCAGAAGAATCTGTTCGGACAGACCGTCCGGGTGGCAGAAATGCAGGCCGAGGGCGGCGCAGCGGGCGCTGTGCACGGC
This sequence comes from uncultured Oscillospiraceae bacterium, assembly GCA_965147785.1. Taxonomy (GTDB): domain Bacteria; phylum Bacillota; class Clostridia; order Oscillospirales; family Oscillospiraceae; genus HGM13006. The sequence goes on along the minus strand of CBCTLT010000096.1, from coordinate 1,701 downwards.
AGTCTGATGGCCGGTGCGCTCACCACCACCTTTACCGCTTCCCAGGGTCTTCTTCTGATGATCCCCAATATGTATAAGATCGCCGCAGAGAACCTTCCCTGCGTCATGCACGTTTCCGCTCGGGCGCTGGCCACCCACGCCCTGTCCATTTTCGGTGATCACAGCGACGTCATGGCCTGCCGTGGAACCGGCTTCGCTATGCTGGCTTCCTCCAATCCGCAGGAAGTTATGGATCTGGCTGCTGTGGCGCATTTGTCCGCCATCGACGCTTCCGCTGCCTTCCTGCACTTCTTTGACGGTTTCCGCACCTCCCACGAGATCCAGAAGATCGGTGTTTGGGACTACAAGGAGCTGGAGGAAATGCTGGATAAGGACGCCGTGGCCCGGTTCCGTGCCCGTGCGCTGAACCCCAATCATCCCGTCATCAAGGGCTCTGCTCAGAACCCGGACATCTTCTTCCAGGTCCGCGAGGCCTGCAACAGCCACTATGACGCCCTGCCTGCCGTGGTGGTCAAGTACATGGACAAAGTCAACGAAAAGCTGGGCACCGATTATAAGCCCTTTAACTACTATGGCGCACCCGATGCTGAATATGTCATCGTCTCCATGGGCTCCTCCTGCGACGCCCTCATGGAGGTCTGTGATTACCTCAATTCCACCGGCAAAAAGGTGGGCATGGTCAACGTCCATCTGTACCGTCCCTTTGTGGCAGATTACCTGGTGAACGTCCTGCCGGATTCCGTCAAACGTATCGCCGTGCTGGATCGCTGCAAGGAGCCCGGCTCCCTGGGCGAACCTCTGTACCTGGATGTGGTCACCGCGCTTTCCGGTACCAAGTTTGGCAACGTCCCCGTCATTGGCGGCCGCTATGGTCTGGGTTCCAAGGACGTGGGCACCGGCTGTCTGATCTCCGCCTATCTGAACCTGATGGCGGAAAAGCCCCAGGCTCCCTTCACCTTGGGCATTCAGGACGACGTCACTGGCCTGAGCCTGCCCATCACCGACAACACCGACTGCCAGGCCAAGGGCAACACCGCATGTAAGTTCTGGGGTCTTGGTTCCGACGGCACTGTGGGCGCCAACAAGAACTCCATCAAGATCATCGGCGACAACACCGATCTCAACGCCCAGGCCTATTTCCAGTACGACTCCAAGAAGTCCGGCGGCGTTACCATTTCCCATCTGCGGTTTGGTCCCGAGCCCATCCGTTCCAGCTACTATGTCACCATGAGCGACTTTGTGGCCTGTCATAACGCCTCTTATCTGGAAAAGTACCCCATGGTTCAGGATTGTAAGCCCGGCGGCATCTTCCTCATCAACTGCGGCTACTCTCTGGAGGAACTGGGCAATATTCTCCCGGTGGAGGCCAAGCAGTACATCGCCAAGAACAACATCAACGTCTATACCATCGACGCCGTGAAGATCGGCAAGGAACTGGGACTTGGCACCAAGTACAACATGGTTCTCATGTCCGCCTTCTTCAAGCTGGCCAACATCATTCCCATTGACGACGCGGTCAAGTACATGAAGGAAGCCTGCGAGAGCTCCTACGGCAAGTTCGGCGAAGAGACGGTCCAGAAGAACAAGAACGCAGTGGACGCCGGTCTTTCCGGTCTTGTCAAGCTGGAGATCCCCGCCGAGTGGGCCACCACCACAGTGGGCGGTGCAGAGCCCATGCCGGCAGAGTCCTCCCGGCCCGAA
>CBCTLT010000095.1:0-6083 GCA_965147785.1 uncultured Oscillospiraceae bacterium | reverse complement strand
AGCAAGGGAGACAAGCATCCATCTGTCCATGGCCCTCCCAAACGAATCTATGATACCCGTCAAGTAATAAAAACGACCCGATACGCTTTCACGTATCGGATCGTTTTGACATAAGCTTAAATTAGAATGCGCTGTACCAGTCGGGCTCGTTGCTGTGCTCGAACACATAGGGATTGGGAATCTCGCCGGACTCCACCTTCTTGAACCACTCGCCAGCGTTCTTGGCCATGTTCGCCCAGGACTCGAGGGTCTGAGGAGCCTCCATGTCCTTAGTAGCGTAACGGTAGTCGTTGACGCGGCTGATGTACTTCTCGTCCTGCTGAGCGGAGTTCTCGTCGCCCAGGGTGCCATCGGCAATCCGGAGGAGGGAGCCATACTGCTCGGAAACAGTGTGGAGCTTCAGATCCTCAACGAACAGCTTCTTCAGAGGACGCTTTGCCAGGTTGGCCATGATGGTACGATTCTCGTAGGGCATTCTCTTCCACATACGAGCGATCTCCCAAGCACGCTCCACAGCCTTGCCCTTGGGCACGACTTCGGAAACCATGCCGCCGTCCAGCATATCCTTCGCGGTGAACTGACGGGAGGTCATCATGTAGTAGTTGCCGCGCTTGGTGCCAAAGTAATGCTGAGCCATCAGGCCCATGCCGTCGCCGGGAACCAGACCGCCCTGAGCATGAGGAACTTCCATCTTGGTGTCCTCGGTGCAGATGGTCACGTCGCACAGCATAGCGGAATCCCAGTGGAAGCCGGGGCCGGGAATGGCGCCGATGGTGGGAACATCAATGTCGAAGACCATGTTCTTGATGAGGTTGGTGTCATCAAAGTACTGATGCTGGAAACGCTGAGTGGGCAGCTCGGAGTAGGTCTCCCAGCCGTTGGCGTCGGACTCGATCATCCAGTTGTCGCCGATGTGGGTGAAGATGATGATCTCGTTCTTCCAGTCCATAGACAGGATACGAGTCAGCTGGCTCATCGCACGATGAGACATGCCGGAGTGATGCATGGGGCCATCATTGGTCTTCCAGGTAACCTGAAGGATGCCGTCCTCACGCTTCAGGTCAGCGAAAGCCTTAAACCATTCTTTGTACTCGTCAAGCTCGGGCAGCTTGACATAATCAGCCAAAGGTCTTGCCATAAAATGATTCCTCCAAATAGTAAATATTTAATAAACCTCATTATTTTGAGGATTTATCCGCCTCTATTGCTCACATATATTATATAAAAATGTGGCGAAAAAGTAATGTCCAAAACAACAAAATTCGTCTACGACATTAGGCATTTTGCCCAAGGCCTTTCGGAGCAAAACATATGCTTCAAAAGCCCAGCCCATATAAAAGCAGCCGAAGTTCTACTCTTTGACCGCATAAAAATACTAACACTTTCTTGCTCCAATGTCAAGTTATAATGCCCTTTTCCGTCAGGAACTGAATCAAGTCTGAAAAATCCGGCAGGAAATCGAAACCAATACGATTTCCTGCCGGAATAACTCAATTTACCAAAGCCAGCTAAAACTCAGGCTTCATCTTCGATTAGGCCATAGCCGCCGTCGTTCCGGGAATAAACAACGGCAAAAGCGCCGTCACGGTCATCATCTCGGAACACAAAGAAGGTATGCCCCAGCATATTCATCTGCAAAATGGCTTCCTCCACGCTCATGGGCTTGATGGAGAATTTTTTGGAACGGACCAGTTCAAAAGCGCTCTCGTCCACAGGCTCCGGCTCCGGCGTCAGCTCCTGCTGATCCACGGAACGAGTAAAGGCATCGGTCCGCAGCCGCTTGGCCAGACGGGTCTTGTTCTTGCGAATCTGCCCCTCGATGGATCCAATGGCAGCATCTACGGAGGCCATCATATCTGTTGTGGTTTCTTCCGCCCGGAAATACATACTGCTGGAATGCACTGTGATCTCAACACGGCAATTTTTCTTCTCTGTCCGGAAAATAACTGCCGCTTCAGCATCTTTCTTAAAATACCGGTCCAGTTTGGTCACTTTTTTCAGGGCATACGCTTTGGTTGCCTCACTAACCGTACATTTTTTTTCATACAACTTTACGTCCATAGCGTTCAGCTCCTTCTTAGCTTCAGGAGTATCACTCCCTCTATGGGTATTCTATCACAAAATTGCCCAGAAGGAAAGGGGATAATTGTCTCTTTCTGGTCAAATCGCCCAAAAGAATGGCACAGGGCGATCAAAATAACACACAAAGGAGCAGAATCAGTGCCGATCCCACTAATTTTGACAAATTGGCCGGCAGAGATCTATGCTTGCGGCACAATTCTTTGCAAAGCCAGCTCAGATACAGGAGAACAATCACTCCCAGAATTCCAATACATGATTTCATGATCTACCTCCGAAATCGATTGATGAATCCCTTTGCCGTATACGGTCGTCTGGAGCAGCATATAACCCGATAGCCGGTTTCCGTCATTGCCTCCTTGAGCGCTTCGTCTGATATGTCTTTTTCGGATACGATCGTCGTCTCCCCTTTTCTGTGGGATGATGTGACTTTTTTTACTGGAAAATGTTTTCGCACCGTATCGTTGATATGCGCTTCGCACATACCGCACATCATTCCCTCGATCTTCATTGTGATCTCGATCATGATTATCACCCACCCTGACATAATTTCATTAGAAGTAAGTTAGTTATATCTAACTTACTTCTAATATACCGAATCCATGCAATTTTGTCAATCCTTCTTTGATATTTCTTAACATCGGTTGACTTTCCGTGAAAGATGCAGTACTGTTGTATCATTAACCCCTCTGGGTGGAAAGAAAGGAAGGAACCGCGTTGATTTATAAAACGCTTACCGAACTGATCGGAAATACACCGCTGCTGGAATTGACGGGAATGGAACGGCTTTGGAATACAGAGGCATCTGTATTTGCCAAGCTGGAATACTTCAATCCTTTGGGCTCTGTGAAGGACCGGGCAGCTCTATATATGATCGAAGCCGGAGAAGCCTCCGGTGCCATCAAACCCGGTACTGTCATCATTGAGCCCACCTCCGGCAACACAGGCATTGGCCTGGCCTACATCACTGCCATCAAGGGCTACCGGCTCATTCTGACCATGCCGGAAAACATGAGTCTGGAACGCAGAAGTCTCCTGGCTGCACTAGGTGCGGAGATCGTGCTGACACCAGCTGCCCTGGGCATGCAGGGCGCGGTGGATCGGGCAGAAGCACTTCATCAGGAGATTGCAGATTCGTTTATTCCCGATCAGTTCAGTAACGAGGCTAATGTGGAGGCCCATGTGAAAACCACGTCTCAAGAGATCCTACGGGATCTGGAGGGCAATGTGGATATTTTTGTGGCAGCCGTGGGCACCGGCGGCACGCTTACTGGCAACGGAAAAGTCCTCAAAGCACATAATCCGGCCTGCCAGGTGGTGGCAGTGGAGCCGGCCTCCTCTCCCCTTCTCAGCAAGGGTTATACGGGGCCCCATAAGATCCAGGGAATCGGCCCCAACTTCGTGCCTAAAATTCTGGATCTATCTTTGATTGACGAGATCATTCCCGTCACAGATGACGACGCCTATACCCTATGCCGCCAGCTGGCTAAAACGGAAGGGCTTCTCGTAGGCGTCAGTGCAGGCGCAGCCCTTTGCGCATGTAAAGCGCTGGCTGCACGGCCGGAAAACAAGGGTAAACGAATCGTAACCATTTTGCCGGATACCGGTGAACGCTATCTCTCTGCCAACCTGTTTTCCGATCCGGAATAACAACGCGCTAATTTCATTGCAATAAACAGCAGGAAAGGACAGATCACCGCTGTCCTTTCCTGCTGTTCCAATCTGGTTCACTATCTCCGCAGCATTTCATCTGCACTTTTTAGGGTGTTTTCCGTGATCCTGGCTCCACCGATGAGTCGAGCTAATTCCGCCCGTCTGCCGGTAAGATCCAGCCGGGTCACATGGGTATAGGTCCTCCCCTGCTGTTCCGTTTTGGAGATCAAAAAGTGGGTATCCGCCATGGCAGCAATTTGCGGAAGATGGGTCACGCAGAGTACCTGCTTGCCGATGGACACAGCATGGAGTTTTTCCGCCACCTTTTGGGCCGCTCTACCACTGACACCAGTATCCACCTCGTCAAAAATCATGGTGGGCACCTGGTCTTTTTCCGACATCACGTTTTTCATGGCCAGCATGATTCTGGCCAATTCACCGCCAGAAGCCACCCGATTCATCTGTCGCAGCTCTTCTCCAATGTTGGCGGACATGAGAAACCGGCAGGTGTCTCCCCCGGTTTCATTCAGATGGGGCAGTGGCGTTAGCTGGCACTGAAACTGCACCCGAGGCATATCCAGTTGCCGAAGCTCCCGAATCAGCCGTTGCCCAAAGTTTTCAGCCGCCTGTTTCCGGGAATCACTGAGCTGATCCGCCAGCTTTCTGGTGGCCAGTTTTTTTTCTGTCAAAACCCGACGCAGCTGGGCAATGGTATCCTCCGCCGAGGTAATGGTTTCCAGCTCTTGTTGACATTTCTCCTGATAGGAAAGAATTTCCCGGCAGGTATTTCCATACTTCCGGCGAAGCCGGTGGATCTCATCCAATCGGCTTTCAATCCGTTCCAGTCGTTCCGGCGAAAAATCGAAACCGTCCCGCAGATCCCGAACCTGTTCTGCAGCGTCCTGGACGCTGTAGGAGAGGCTTTCCACCAGCTGACGCAGATTCTCCAGTTCCTCCGAAACATCCGCCACCTGGGCCAGGGAGGCCGCTGCTTGTGCAATCAGCGAAGCTGCGCCATCGCTATCCTCTCCACCGTACAGGGCTTCCGCCGCTGCGTTCAGGGATCGCATCAGCTTTTCCCCACTGCGGAGCACATTTCTCTGGGCCTCTAGGGTTTCATCCTCGTCCGGCTGCAGTTCCGCCCGCTGAATCTCCTGAATTTGAAATTCCAAGGTTTCGATCCTTCTGGCCTTTTCCGCCTCATCCATGGTCAGGCTTCGGATTTTCCGCCGAAGCCCATCCATATCCAGATAAGTCTCCCGATAGGCAGTCAGCAGGTCGTCATGGCCAGCAAAGGCGTCGAGGATTATGAGATGATTCTCCTCGTCAAAAAGCTGGGCGGAATCATGTTGTCCGTGGATCTGGATCAGCTGCCGACCAAGCCCCCGAAGCATGGTCACCGTTACCGGCGCCCCATTGACTCGGCAAATATTCTTTCCGTCGGCCCAGAGCTCCCGCTGGATCAAAAGTTCATCGCTGTAGGGGATTCCGTTTTCCCCAAACCAAGCATATTCCGGCACCCCGCGAAACACGGCGGAAATTTTAGCGACATCGCTGCCAGTCCGGATGGTGTCCCGATAAGCACGCTGACCCAAAATTGCGGAAATGGCGTCGATGACAATGGACTTGCCTGCGCCCGTTTCACCGGTGAGCACATTGAATCCCGGCTGGAAGGAGATGTCCGCCTGCTCAATTACCGCAATATTCTCGATATGTAGCAGCTCCAGCATGGCAATTACCTCGCTCTGTTGATGATCCCCCGCAGTTTTCACGCGCATATTCGCTGTCCCGCATTACAATCAGTCCCGTATCGTCACCGGCAATGGTTCCCACCACATAGGCGATGTCCATACTGTCCACCGCCGAGCAGGCGGCAGAAGCCAAACCAGGCAAAGTCTTAATCACAACAATGTTCTGGGCATAATCCAGCTTAATCACGCACTCATGAAAAATATTATTGAGGCGAGAAAAGAAATTTGCAGATTCGTTCTTTTGGACGGTATAGCGATAGGTCCCACTGGGAGACAGTTCCTTCACCAGGCGCAATTCTTTAATATCACGGGAAATAGTGGCCTGGGTGCTGTAAAACCCACTCTCTTTCAGAGCAGCCAAAAGCTGCTCCTGGGTTTCGATATTATTCTGGGCAATCAGCTCCAGTATTTTTGATTGACGCTGACTTTTCATAGCCTCTACCTCTGAAATTTATTGATCAAGGTGCCATAATAGCTGGCATTTTTGATCTTCGCCAGACGCACCTTCCGTCTGGACGCCGTAGCAATCACAACGTCGTCACCGCTGAGCCGAAAGGATTTTCCTCCGTCCACCGATAAAAACGCGCTGCGCTTTCCAAT
>CBCTLT010000094.1:0-6090 GCA_965147785.1 uncultured Oscillospiraceae bacterium | reverse complement strand
TGCTCCGCAAAATGGGCCATCTGACCTCCGAATTATATATTCCTTTTGTGAATGTAAGCGTCACGATTCCCTGGATTTTGTACTTAATTTTAAGTATTTTTATTATCGTTGGCGGCGTCAATGCAGTGAATCTGACCGATGGCGTGGATGGCCTTGCCTCCTCGGTGACGATTCCCGTTATGATCTTCTATGCGGTGGCGGCCTGGAAATGGCATGATACCGGTGCATCCCTGTTTGCTGCTGCGGTAGTGGGCGGTCTTTTGGGCTTCCTGGTCTATAATTTCCACCCTGCCAAGGTGTTTATGGGGGATACGGGTTCCCTGTTTTTGGGGGGAGCCGTCTGCGGCCTAGCCTATGCCCTGGATATGCCTCTGGTGCTGATTCTGGTGGGAATCATTTATATCGTGGAGACCCTCAGCGACATCATCCAGGTTACATATTTTAAGCTCACCCACGGCAAGCGGATTTTCCGGATGGCGCCGCTGCACCATCATTTTGAAAAGGGCGGATGGAGCGAAGTAAAAATTGTGGTGGTATTTACCACTATCACGGTGGTATTTTGTATATTGGCCTATTTGGGTGTAATGCATCGTTTTTCATGATAAGGAGGCGCCATGAGAAATCCTCGGCTGCCGGACGTGGAAAAAAGGGAGCGGGAAACCATGGTGGATCTGCCATTCCTGCTGCTGACCATTGTACTGACGGCCTTGGGGCTTGTGATGATCTTCTCGGCCAGCTATGCCCGGGCTCTCTATGAGACCGGGGACAGTGCCTACTTTTTTAAACGTCAACTGATGTTCTCCGTGGTGGGAATCGTGGCCATGCTGGCGGTGAGCAGGGTAAAACCGACTTTGATCCGTAAGCTGGCGTTTCCCGTGCTGGGGGCCTCGATCCTGTTCCTGGTGCTGGTATTTGTACCGGGAATCGGTCAGTCAGAAAACGGAGCCACCCGCTGGATTCGACTGGGAATTTCGTTCCAGCCGTCGGAGATCGCCAAGTTGGGGGTCATCCTCAGCTATGCGGCTATGATTGCTGCCTTTCAGGAGAAAATGGAGACCTTCCGCTGGGGAATTGCGCCATTTGCGGCCATATTGGTGGTCATCGTGGTACTGCTTCGTTTGGAGCCCCACAATTCCGCCATTGTGATCATTGCCTGTACCGCCGGTGCCATGCTTTTTTTGGGCGGCGTAAAATATCGCTGGTTTATTCTGGGCGGCAGCGTGATGCTGCTAGGATTGGTACTGATTCTGGGTGCGGGGGGCTACGAGGCGTCCCGGATCACTGCCTGGCAGGACCCGTTTTCTGATCCCACCGACGATGGCTACCAGATTATTCAGTCTCTTTACGCCATCGGCAGCGGCGGTCTGCTGGGCTTGGGCTTTGGACAGGGCCGGCAGAAGTATCTGTATCTGCCGGAGGAGCACAATGACTATATTTTCGCCATTGTCTGCGAAGAACTGGGACTGGTGGGTGCGACTGCGATTCTCGTTTTGTATGCGCTGCTGATTCTGCGAGGGTATTGGATCGCCATGCATGTGCGGGATCGTTTCCTGGCACTGACGGTGGCAGGGATCACGACGCTGACGGTTTTGCAGGTCTTTTTCAATATCGGTGTGGTGACGAATCTCCTGCCTTCCACCGGGATTTCCCTCCCCTTTTTCAGCTACGGTGGAACAGCGCTGCTGATCCAACTGGGGGAAATGGGACTGATCCTGGGGGCATCCCGACAGTGCTCGGCGGGATTTCTGTAAAAATTCAAAATGCGCGGCTACTGGCTGCGCGGCTTAGTTGAAGGTTGTGAATAGCATGAATGTGATCTTTACCTGCGGTGGGACCGGCGGCCATATCAGCCCTGCCATTGCCGTGGCAAATCTGCTCAAAGAACGCAGGCAGGACGCCAATATCCTGTTTGTGGGCGCGGTGGACGGCATGGAGGCGGATCTGGTGCCCCGGGCGGGATTTCCCCTGGAGACGGTCCAGATCGCCAGCTTTTGGCGAAAACCTACGCCGAAAAATATTTTGCACAATATCAAGGCCGTGTCCTATATGATCAGCAGTCGCAGGAAAGCCGATCAAATCATTCGTGAGTTCCAGCCGGACGTCATTGTGGGTACCGGTGGATATGCCAGCTATCCCATGCTGCACCAGGGGGCCAAGCGGGGAATCCCCACGGCTCTGCATGAATCCAATGCGGTTCCTGGACTTACCACCCGATTGGTGATGGACAAGGTGGACCGGGTCATGGTATCCTTTGAGGAGAGCAGAAGCAGCTATCCCCATCCGGAGAAGGTCCGGGTGGTGGGTATGCCGGTGCGCAGCGAATTCCTGTACACGAAAAAGGAGCAGGCCAAAAAGTCGCTGGGCCTGGATGAACGTCCTGTGGTGGTGAGCTATTGGGGCTCCCTGGGAGCCAGGGAAATGAATAAGAAAATTGCCCGGTTTATGGCCCTGGAATGCCGGGATGGTGCACCATTCCAGCACATTCATGCCACCGGAAGCTATGGCTGGGCCTGGATGCCCGAATATGTAAAGGAACAGGGGGCGGATCTTGCCAAATATCCTGCCATTGATATGCGGGAATACGTCTACGATATGCCCACGGTCATGGCGGCGGCGGATCTGGTGATCTGTCGGGCAGGGGCTGCCACCATTGCGGAGACTGCGGCGGCGGGAAAGCCGGCAATCTTTGTACCGTCACCCAATGTGACAGATAATCATCAGGAAAAGAACGCGCGGATTTTGGAAGCTCATGGTGCAGCAGTGGTGCTGCGGGAATCGGAATGCGACGGTGACCGGCTCTATGAAACAGCCTGTGGGTTGCTGGGAGATCCGGAGCGGCTGGCGACCATGGGTAAAGCGGTGCAGGAGTTGGCGGTGCCGGATTCTGCCCAGAAGATCTATGAAATTATATTGGAGCTGACACGCCCCTGAGGGAAGGAGAAAGGCCCATGGCGCAGAAACAGAATAAAAAAGCTGCGGCTGGAAAGGGAACAAAGCCCCGGGGCAAATCCGCCGTCCAACGGGAGAGAAGCCAGCGGGCCCATCTGCGGCAGCTGCGAATGGAGCAGCAGGAGCAGCAGGAAAACGAAGCCAACTGGAGGAATCGGGGCATACCCATGTGGGGAAAGACCCTGATTGCCGTAGGGGTGGTCTTTGTGCTGATGCTGGTGCTGTTTCGCGTCCGGGAGTTCGAGGTCACCGGCAACGTCCGCTATACAGCGGAGGAGGTGGCAGAGGCCAGCGGTATCTCCGCAGGCGATGTGCTGATGGGCGTCAGCAAGACCCGAGCAGCCAGTCGGATCCTGACCAAGCTTCCCTATGTGGAACAGGTGGTGATATCCAAGTCTCTTCCTGGTACCATATCCTTTACGGTGGAAGAATGCCAGGCGGTCATGGCGGCAGAGTCGGAATTTGGCACGCTGTGGCTGATGAATGAAGAGGGAAAACTTTTGGAAAAGCTGGATGAAGACGCGGAAACTGCATATCCTCTGATTAAGGGAACCGTGCTCCAGCTGCCCACGGCGGGGGACCTGGCCACCTTTGATGATACGGCCCGGGGAACGCTTGCCATGGATGCGGTGAACAAGATCCAGGAAGCGGGACTGTCCGCTGTGATTCGCAGTGTGGATGTGACGGACCTGCAGCAGGTGACATTGAATTATGAGGACCGTATCGAGGTCCAGGTGGGGGACGCGTCGGATTTGGACTATCGACTCCAGTATATGACTGCTGCCATCGCCAGACTGGATGCGAATGCCCGGGGTGTTTTAGACCTGAGTTTCACCAGCGGGACCCAGGCGGTATTCCACCCCCTTGCATAAATTTACGGAAAAACAAAAGTTGCTATTGACCCAGCGGGCCATGTGCGATAAAATATAAATAAAATAGCTTCTTTGCGCGTAGTTGCGTGTGAATAAAGTACTTAGGAGGAAAGACTTATGAGCGAATCCTATCCCGAGAGAGTTGTCGCCATTAAAGTGATCGGCGTTGGCGGCGCGGGCAACAATGTTGTCAACCGCATGATCGAGGCCGGGGTCCAGGGCGTTGATTTTATTGCTGTCAACACAGATAAACAGGATCTGAACAAGTCCAAAGCCGCCGAGAAGGTTCAGATTGGCGAAAAGCTGACCGGTGGTATGGGCGCAGGGTCCAAACCCGACATTGGCAAAAAATCCGCGGAAGAGAGCCGGGCTGCCAGTGCTAAAATGCTGGAGAATACCGATATGGTGTTCATCACTGCCGGCATGGGCGGCGGCACCGGAACCGGTGCGGCACCGATCATCGCCGATATCGCCCGGGAGACCGGTGCACTGACCGTAGGCGTGGTCACCAAACCCTTTAAGTTTGAGGGGGCTCGCCGTATGGCACAGGCGGAGGAAGGAATCGCTAATCTGTCCGATAAAGTGGATTCGTTGATTATCATTCCGAATGACCGCCTCAAATATGTGACGGACCAGAAGATCACCTTTGCCAACGCCTTCGGTATTGCCGACGATGTGCTCAAGCAGGCAGTCAGCTCCATTTCTGAGCTGGTGGGCTATTCTGATAATGTGCTGATCAATCAGGACTTTGCCGACGTGTCCGCTATTATGCGGGATGCAGGCCGTGCCCATATGGGCGTAGGTGTAGCTGCTGGCAAGGAGAAGGCCGAGGCTGCCGCCATGGCTGCCGTGTCCTCTCCGCTGCTGGAAACCTCTATCAATGGGGCCATGGGTGTGCTCATCAATGTGACTGGCGCACCGGATATGGAGCTGGAGGACGTGGAGACTGCCGCCAATATCGTCATGGAAGCTGCGAACCCCGAGGCCAACATCATCTTTGGCGCTACCTTCGACAAGAATCTGGAGGATGCCCTGCGGGTGACCGTTATTGCCACCGGCTTTGACGATGCCGGCAACAGCGGTGTGTTTACCACTGCCGGGGAAAAGGCCAAAGCGGAGCCTGAGACGCCCGACGCGCCCAATGTCTCCGATATTGACGATATTTTCCGGATCTTCAACCGGAGATAAAGTGTATGAAACGGGCGCTGCCTCGAAATACCGATGTATTTTGGGGCAGCGCCGTTCCTGTATTTGAGAAAGGACATCTATGGGATCTGAAATACATATTGAATCCTTTACCGTAACCTGCCTGATGGTTACCGCAGCTCTGTGTGTTCTGGCGGTGCTGGCAGCATGGTATACCATGCGAGGCCGTATCCAGCTGTCCCAGATCATTTTGGGCATTTTTTCGTACATCGTGGTCATGCTGCTGGAAAACGTTTTTGATTTGCTGGCGCTGAATCTGGGGCTTACACAAAGCGGACTGCCCCATGGCCTTTACATTGTTTTCTCGGTGGTGATTGCCCGGGAGCTGATTCGCTTTGTGGCCATGAAATATGGTGTAATGGGCAACTTTGACAAAACCGACGCCGCCATTGGCTTTGCCATTGGCTTCGGAGGTGTTTACCTCTGCGTCTGTGGCGCCTACTATTTCAACTGCTATACCATCGCCTCGGAATATCTTAAAACCGGCATGGATGCCCTGATGGAAAACGCCGGGGCGGATTCGGAGGAAGCGCTGAGCCTGCTGCAAATCATCGCTGGTCAAAATGCCTGGGAGTTTATCACCACTGGGATCAATCGGGTGTTCTTCCTGGTGCGGGAGATTGCGCTGTCAGTGCTGCTGTGGTATGCCATGCGGGAGGACGGAAAAAAGATGTTCTTCCTTTGGATTCCACTGATGCACTTTGCTGCTATGCTGCCGGACGGCCTCTATCAGGGGGAGGTTTTGACCAATCCCTATGTGCGGGACGGGGCGACCTGCGTGATTACCGCTGGTATTGCCTTTTTGGCAGCCCGGATGTACAACGCCAGGGAGGATCAGGTTTCCCATTTCAAAATGGAACGGCTGCGGGCAAGACGGCGGAAATAGGAACGCGGTTGACGAATCCAATGATACAAATCGGCATGGACACACTGCGGTGTGTCCATGTTTTTGACTATGGAAGCGTAGGGAGGCTTGGAAATTGGAGAAGGAAACGGAGAAAAAAACAGTACCCTTTGGAGACCATAAACGGTATCACACTCTGTACAGCTATAATATGCAGAT
>CBCTLT010000093.1:0-6095 GCA_965147785.1 uncultured Oscillospiraceae bacterium | reverse complement strand
TGCATCATAATTACCGTCACCCGGCGGCGGACCCACAGGAGGACGTTCCTGGCCCGTATATTCCTCCATAAAGCCCCGAGAGACAAAGTCCCCATGCCAAAAAGCTCCGTGAAGGTCAGGTGAAATATGCTCATGCAGCAATTTCCACCGGCCATCCTCAAACACATAGTCCGATCCATATCGCTCATATCCGCCAGAAATCTGTTCCGGTCTGGATTCCTCCGGCCTTCCCCCCTTGGGACCCATATGGTTAAAGCAGCCTCCGGGAGTCAAATGCCAGGCCCGGGCTGTCTTTCCGTCATCGGCTACCTCAATGCACTCCGTGGACAGGCAGTGCATCGCCACCATCATCATGGACCGCATATCGAATCCCATGGCGTCTGAATTTTCATCAAAAAGCTTGAGGTAATTGATACAGCCTTTCACGTCATAGTTGGCCACACAAATGCGCCAAATAGCCGGAAAGCCCCGGTTTCTCCCAAAGCTGTGGGCCCATGCCGTATCGGGACAGGTCGCCCAAATATTACCCCATTCCCGGGTGGAAAGATTTCTGGCATGTCCAAAGGCATGACTGGCACGGACGTTTTCCACCTCCTGGCTGCCATAAGCGTTATGGACCCTCTGAGCAAAAGTCAGCTTACTTTTTCTCATGTCGTTTCACCTCCCGCATATGCTGGCGATATCTGGGACAGCCTTCCGGTGCATAGCTGTCTGAAAGTCGAAAGGTTTCATAAGGATCTGGCTCTGCCGGGTAGTTGTCGTTCCAATTATATCTGGGATCATGGGTGACACAGGCTACTGTCGGCGTGCCGAACCACTCCCGAAGCTTCTCCAACATACCATAGTCCTGGGACAGCGGATCCCGATGTAGAGCATCCACCAAATCGCTGCCATATACCAAGTGCCAAATCTTCCATGAATCCCCTTCCCGAATAAAATCCACGGCAACCTTCTGGGCAATAATGTCGGTGTTCCCCCGATCGTCCGTCACGAAACCATCGCTGTACCATAGACCTCGGGCGGTTTTGCGGTCAAAGGCTACATGGATCAGGGGCGTATTCACCGACTGGCATTGTAAATCGAATGCCATTTTTTCATTTGTCTCCCGTACAAACCGCAAGATTTCCTCCCAGCCAATATAAAAGCCAAAATTGGACCCCAGGCTTGCAGTTTTTCGATGCTCTGGTTCCTGAACCCACAGCTGCTCCAGCACTGCTGGAACATCACCGCACAAGAAGTAATAGTTTCGCAGCCCCATTAGGTTCATCACTTCATCCTTGGCCAGCACTGCCTCCAGCTGTTCCTCTGGCGTGTAGTCCGGCAGCAGCGGCTCATAGGGGCAGCAGTCAATATATGCGGGAAACGGATATGGACTTGTTTTCATCTTGCAGCCTCCTTATATGCCATAGCTCTGGGATGCCTGCCATGTGGCATAGGGCCTTGGGCAGGGCGGAAACGACGGTCTTCCCCGTCCCACGGTATAGGGCACATGGGAAGATGTGGGGTTATTGGGTTTGGGGAACCAGGCTTTGACCTTCTTCAGTTGTTCCGCCAGATAGGGGATCGGCTCTCCCGGTAGGGTAAATTCCGTTCCAAAAGGTTGCCCGTGGGGTCCGTCCACCTCGAATGCGTGCCGCAAATGCCACAGTTTCCATTCCTCATTTTCATACACCAGATCAATGAACAGCAGGCCCAGGCTCCATCGATTGACGTTGCCTGCTTCGCACATAACGTCAAACACATCATGGCACCAATAGATGGCTTGCGCCGTCTCTCCGTCGTCGGCCACATAGATACACGGCGTAGTCAGGTGCATACCATGATAGGACCCGATCCCGTACATTTCCTCGTCGGAAAATTTTTTGGTTTTTTCCGGCATCAGCACCCGATACCAATGGGCCCGTTCTGTATTATATCGGTCCAGGGCCGCATAGAAGTCTCGAACCGCCCCTGCCCCTTCATAGGTTCCCCAAGGGAACATCAGGCAGACGTCCTCCCGTGCAGACCAATGGGACTTATAAATTTCCCGCTCATTTTTGATCAGACAATCATAGGCGTATCTGCCCATAAGGTTCTTGATGTCCCGCCGGTCCTCCCACCGCTCGATCTGAAGTTCCGGCGAAAGCTTGTTCTTTGTCAGCATAGATTTCCTCCAGTCTTTGGGGAGCGGAACAGCAAATTCCGCTCCCTCTACAATGTTATTCTGTTATAGACGCCACATACCGATCCGCAGCAGCTTGCCACAGGGCAGCGCAATCCTGGATCCCCATGGATACCAAATTATCTCGAAAGGCATCAAAAGTCTCCTCCGTCAGCGCCTCCTGCCCGGTGATAAACTCCGCAATGGCCTGATTGCAGTAGGTCGAAATATCCGAGAAGGTCTGCGCATACTCCGCCAGTTCCTCCGCAGTCAGCTGAATGGCATTGGTGTTATAGGGGGTATCATAGTATTCATAGGCACTCTTCCAAATCTCCACACAGGCCTTGGCTTCCTCGCAGTAGTTGCTCTTAAAACGATCATTATCCAGGTAGAAGGAACCGGTGACGCTCAGATAGATAAACTGCGTATACGCTTGGGCGATGCCATCCGGGTTATTCATCACCAGATCTGTCAGACATGGCTCTCCTTGGTCGTTATAATCAAAGCTCTGTCCCTCGATTCCATAGTTGTTGAGCAGGAAAGATTCATCCGTGAACTGATAATCCAGCCACTGCGCCGCCAATTCAATGTCCTCACATGTGGTCGTAATGGAATACCCCTGGGCCGCAATGGCGGAGGTCTCCTGATTGGCCTTTACGATCTTTTCCCCATCCATGGAGACGTTGGGATATGCCGCCCACATATGTTCCTGGAATGTATTTCCTGCATTAAGGGTCTGCTCTGTGGCATACAGGCAGGCAAATTCTCCTGAAGTGAGATTTTCCACATCCACATTGTAGTTGTTGTTGAGGTAATCTGCATTGAACAATCCGTCTTTAAACCAGTTGTTCATCAGTTCCAGCACATCATAGTAGCTGTCGTCCGTAAACCCGAACACAACCTCCAGCCCATCACCCGTATCCACATAGTTCCATGGGGCAGAGCCCATCTCGTTGTTCATAACGTAATTCAGTTCTGTGCCAAGGCCGTCAAAAAACGTATCCGGTGCACCACTCTTGGGCACATACAGAGGCTGCGTGATCTCATACTTACTCTTAAACTGCATCAGAAGATCATGGAGCTCCTCATAGGTTGCAGGCGCCTCAGCCCCCAGTTCTTCCATCCAATCCTGCCGCAGTGTCAGGCCGCTTTGGATGGTATCGGACCCCATACTGACCTGATAAACCACACCAATGTTTCCATCCTCAGTGGTGGCATCCTCCAATGCATCCCGCTCATACAGCTTCTCAAAATAATGGGGCATCAGGTCCTCATAGTCGCCAATATTGACGATCACCTCCTGCTCGATGGCCGAATCCAGTCCAGCGGAGTAATAGCCCTGCAAGTTGTTGATGAGATCCGGATAGTCTCCCGACGCGATCAGCAAGTTGATCTCTGTCATGGCTGTCTCCGGGCTGGATGCCAGGGACATCTCAATGGTCACATTGGTTCGTTTCTGCATCTCCTGAAATACCGCTGTATCCATGGGGGATGAAACATACTGCTCTATCCCCGGAATCCACATGGCCCAGGCTGTCAGCGTGGCCGGTTCAGACAGCGGGAAGGGCGACACATATTCGGATTCCAAGCTGCTGACCGTTTCTTCCGCAGAGCCTTCCAATTCTGACGGGGTTTCCTCCACCATCGTAGTCTCCGGATCTTCCACGGTTTCCGCTGGTACGGAAGCCGTCTCCAGTGACGGCTCGGACGTGGACGCTTCCGTTCCACAGGCAGTTCCAAACGACACCAGCATGGTCAGGACCAACAGCAGCGACAACATTTTTTTCATCTTTCGATCTCCTCCATTCTATTGCGTTTTTTTCTAACACTGATCTTCAAACGGATTTTCTACCAGATCGCCCACCTCCAGCTCCGGTGTATGTGAAACGGAAACAAAGCATTCTCCGTCATAATCCATCACAAGGCTGCGGCAGGTTTCTCCATAGGTCAACGCCAACGGAAAGGTAAACAGCAAATGACGTCCGTCCAAACGCACATAGATGTTTTTCCCTTCCGGGATCTCCGGTGCCACAATGTCTCCGAACGCCATATCAAAGGGACCGCCCTCCGGCTTCAGGTGGACCGTCAAGCACACATTCTCTCCCTGTTCCTCCAGCGTAAAGCTGCATGGTTGATTAGGGTTCTCCTGACTGCCGGTCCGATAGGCTATGATGGGCAAAACTTTGTCAAAAGGTCCGCCAATGTAAGTGCGCAGCTTACACTCCCGCATCTGATCCATCACGGCCAGCATCAGCCAGCAGTCCCCATGGCCGTCATATTCCAGCACATCGCCGGACTGGTAGCGCGCTTTGAGATAGGCCAGCAGTTTTGCCCCGCCATCCTTTCTCCAGACATTGGGATGTGTCATGGGCATGGCTGCTGGTTTTTGGGGTGGTTTATCCCCCATCGGAGGCATACCGCCGCCAGCAATCCCAAACTCGGCAGCCAGGTTACTAAAGTAGATCCGTTCACACATTGCAAATCCCTCTTTTCTAATCAAAACTGATTCCATTATATCGATCCCGGCGCCGCAGGAAAAACAACTCTTTTTCTCACAATATACAACCGTTTTGCCCAAAGCGCCTTGTGGATTTTTGCCGAAAAATATGCTATATTGTTTCTGGTGATTCTATGCTCAATGAAACAAAAATTAAGTATTTTCTGGTCCTGTCTGAGCTTTTGAATTTTTCTACTGCGGCAAAGGAACTGCATATCACCCAACAGGCCCTCAGCAAACAGATCAGCCAGCTGGAACAGGAACTGGACTGTATTCTTTTTTCCCGGGTTCCCCGCGGGGTAGAATTGACGGAAGCTGGCCAGGTCATGCAAAAAACCTTTTATTCCATGCGTCGTGGTTTGGAACTGGCCATGGTGGAGATCCATAATAACGAGCGCAACAATGGAAGAGTTTTGAACATCGGCTGTGCCGCAGGACTGCGACCCGGTCCCTTTATTCATCCTCTCTGCGCAAAATTTCAGGAACAGGAGGCTGCCCAGATCTGGTTTGGTCAGCCGGATACTTATAACGACCTGATTTCCTGGATTTCCGAGGGAAAGTTTGATCTGGTACTCTGTACCGATGATTTCGGCAGTGAGTTTTCAGAGCTGGAAACCATCCCACTGTGCAGGACTCCTTTCTATTTCTTTGTGGGAAAAGAAAATCCCATGGCCTCTACCACCGCCACCCTGCGGGATTTTCGTTCGCTGCCTTTCTATCTTACCAACTCAGATTTTCGTACCAACCGGATCTACTCCATCTGCTCCAGAGACCATTTTGTACCGGACTACGTTTGCAATACCGCCAATCCCTACTCTACCTACCTCATGGCGGAGATGGGCTCTGCCGTGGCCTTCGGCACCGGTTTCAGTGTGCTGCATACGAATCCAGCAGTCCGGGCCTATCGTCTTCCGGGGGAAGATGTCCACCTGCTCTGTCTGTTCCGTCCGGAACAGGCCAGCCGGCTTACCGTGGCCTTTGTAGACTTCCTAAAAGCAAATTGCAATCCTGACCAATGGTATTATCCTGCACATCTATAAAAGGATCCCGCTTCTACAACCAGGAAGTTGTGGAAGCGGGATTATTTCGTATCAAGTTGTGGACGCATTCATGCATTTCCCCTCTGGAGTACCATCCCATCAAAGGCCGTAAGCGCCTCCTATGAAAGAAGCAGCGAGGCCTGTTCTGGACCTCGCTGCTTCTTTCATAAATATGCACAATGCTAGCTGATGCAGGTGTACATGGCATAGGGCGGTCTGGGATCCCCAGTGGTGGTGAGGAAATAGTCCTCGATGATCTCCGCCATGAAGATTCTGGCCTTGGTAAGATCTCTCTGCGAAGGCCGTTTGCCGCTGTCGTAGTGCCAGAAGGTGGAGCCGGGCTTTCCGAGTCCCAGGGGATCGTTACCTCCCAGCATGGAATAATCATCCTCAATCCCCAGATACTTGCGGATTACCG
>CBCTLT010000092.1:0-6098 GCA_965147785.1 uncultured Oscillospiraceae bacterium | reverse complement strand
GATTCTGCTGTATCGGGTCCGGGACATCTCCCTAAAAATCTCCCTGGGCCAGCGGATTTTCGGCGTCGGTACCGTGACCGTACAGTCCTCCGATCAGAGTCTGCCTGTCCTGGAGATCAAGAACATCAAATCCCCCCGTGAGATCAAGGAGCTGATTCATCAGACCGTGGAGGAGATGAAACTCTCCCGGCGGATGCGTGTGGGCGAGATTTTGGGCGATTCGCCAGAGGATTCCCAGGACGAGTGGGACTATGATGAGAATTACGGCGATAATTTCTGAGAATCCTCGAATTTTCCCTTGACAGCTTGGCAGTTTTGATGGTATAATCGGTAAGCCGCATCAAAGAGGCTTCTAAAGCTGCGCCCATTTTTAGGCGCCGCCTCCCGAGCGAGACTAATATAAAGGCAGGTGCAATGCACATGCAGGCAATCATCAAAACTTGTGGCAAGCAGTATACCGTTTCGGAAGGTCAGCTTGTCTACATGGAAAAGCTGAACGCTGAGGCCGGCGAAACCGTAGTATTCGACCAGGTTCTGGCCATCGTGGACGGCGAGAACAGCAAGTTCGGTACCCCCGCTATTGAAGGCGCCAAGGTGGAAGCCAAGGTGGTTCGGAACGGCAAGGGCAAGAAGATCATGGTCTTCAAGTACCGTCCCAAGAAGGGCTCCGCTTCCCGGAAGGGTCATCGTCAGCCCTACACCGCTGTCCAGATCGAGAAGATCTCCGTCTAATGACAACCGTCCGGTTTTATCGTACCCAGGGCAGGGTCACGGGATTCTCCTGCCAGGGACACAGCGGCTGCGCGGAAGCAGGCCGGGACATCGTATGTGCCGCCGTCACCTCCGCCGTCCGCCTGGCGGAATGCACCATCAATGATGTGCTGCACGCCGGAGCAGAAGTCCGTATCGACGAAAAAACCGCTGCAATCACACTGCGGCTTCCTGCCGCCGGAGTTCCCGGCGCGGAACCGATTCTTGAGGGCCTTGCCCTGTATCTGTGTGAGTTATCCAAAGAATATCCCGACTATTTAACGGTTTTGGAGGTGTAAATCATGCTTAAGATTGGCATTCAGTTTTTTGCGCACCATAAGGGCGGCGGCTCCACCAAGAACGGCCGCGACTCCGAGTCCAAGCGCCTGGGCGTTAAGCGCGCCGACGGCCAGCATGTAGAGGCCGGCAACATTCTGGTGCGCCAGAGAGGCACCCATATCCACCCCGGCAAGGGCGTGGGCATCGGCAGCGACGACACCATCTACGCCCGTGTTGACGGCGTTGTGCGGTTCGAGCATATCAACAGAAAGCGGAAGCAGGTTTCTGTTTACGAAGTCGCAGAGCAGTAATGTGTGGAAATCAGGAGGGTGCTGAAAGCACCCTCCTTTTCATCCTCCTCGCATCTTCCTGCGGCATTTCCAAAAAGGAGTATTATTCATGGCACAGTTTGTAGATAAGGTCCAAATCTTCGTCCAGGCGGGCCACGGCGGCAACGGCTGCATGTCCTTCCGTCGGGAAAAATATATCGCCGCGGGCGGTCCCGACGGCGGTGACGGCGGCCATGGTGGCAGCGTGGTGCTGCGGGTGGATACCGGTATGACCACCCTGATGGACTTCCGATACAAGCGGAAGTACACCGCAGAGCCCGGCGGCAATGGTGCCGGCAGCAATATGAAGGGCCGCAATGGGCAGGATCTGGTGATCCGGGTACCTCTGGGCACCGTGGTTCGGGACGCCGAGTCCGGCGAAGTGATTCGGGATATGTCCGACGAAACCGACTTTGTGCTGGCAAAAGGCGGCCGCGGTGGCTGGGGCAACCAGCATTTTGCCACCCCTACCCGTCAGGCCCCTCGTTTTGCCAAGTCCGGCCTGCCCGGTGAGAGCTACGATGTGGTGCTGGAGCTGAAGCTGCTGGCAGATGTGGGCCTGGTGGGCTTCCCCAACGTGGGCAAATCCACCCTGCTTTCCGTGGTATCCGGCGCCCATCCCAAGATCGCCAACTACCATTTCACCACCCTGTTCCCCAATCTGGGGGTGGTCTATCTGGGCGAAGGCGAAAGCTTTGTGATGGCGGATATTCCCGGCATCATTGAAGGTGCCTCCGAGGGCGTAGGCTTGGGCCACGATTTTCTCCGGCACATCGACCGCTGCCGGCTGGTGGTCCATGTGGTGGATGTGTCCGGCAGCGAAGGTCGGGACCCGGTGGAGGATTTCATCACCATCAACCAGGAGCTGCGGCAGTATTCTCCGGATTTGGCCAACCGTCCCATGATCGTGGCCGCCAATAAAACGGATATTCTCCAGGATGAAGACAATCTGGAGCGTCTCCGGGCCTATACCGATTCCCTGGGTCTGCCCCTTTACGAGATGTCGGCCGCCATTCACCGGGGTACAAAGGAGCTGGTCCGGGCTATTTATGAGAAGCTCCAGGAGCTGCCTCCCATCACGGTTTACGAGCCGGAATACGTCAAGCCCCTGCCGGAGGCCGGAGACGCCGACGAGTTGACCATCGAGGAACAGGACGGCCTTTGGCTCGTCTCCGCCCCCTGGATGGAACGTCTCATTGCCGACATCAACTTCGACGACTACGAATCCCGTATGTACTTCGACCGGCAGCTTCGGAAAAGCGGCCTTTTCGAGCGTCTGGAGGAAATGGGCATTCAAAAGGGCGATACCGTCAGCATTTACGATTTTGAGTTCGACTATGAGCCCTAAAAATTTTGCATTTCCGAAAAAAAGGACTTGACAAACGGATTTTTTTGCGTATAATAAATCATGCGCTTTGGAGCTTTCCTCCTAGAGCGCATGAATATAGGGGATTAGTGTAACGGTAACACACCGGACTCTGACTCCGTTTTCGGGGGTTCGAATCCCTCATCCCCTGCCACGTCGTCGCGGACTGAAGTTCGCGACGACGTTTTTTACCATTGCTAATGACATTTCTCCCTGCTGCCGTGCTTGGAGGATAGAAACCGCCCAACCGGAATCGTATCCGGTTGGGCGGCATTCATATTATGTAAACTGTAATTCAGCACCATATGGCCATAATCAACGTTCCAATCAGCATCAGGCCCAGTCCCAAAGCGGCCTTTTTGCTGATTTTTTCTTTCAGGAAGAGATAGGAAAATACCACCGTAACGAGAATACTCATCTTGTCGATGGGCACCACTACGCTGACGATGCCATTTTGAATTGCGTAATAATAGCACAGCCAGGAAGCGCCGGTGGCAATACCGGACAGAATAATAAAGACCGCTTCATGCCGATCCAGTGTTTTCATCTGCCCCTGCTTGCCTTTGACGAACACCACCAGCCACGCCATCAGCAGCACCACCACGGTTCGAATGGCAGTGCCAAGATTGGATTCAATCCCGGAAATGCCGATTTTCGCCAAGATGGAGGTCAGCGCCGCAAACACGGCGGAAAAGATGGCATAAATCATCCATCTGCTGTTTTTCTGATGTACCGTATCCACGTTTTTCCGTTCCACCATCAGGAAAATGCCAATTGCAAGCAGCAGCGTACCCAGTAGCTTAGGCACAATGTGATCCGTTTCCGAAAAACAGACGATTGCAATTATGACTGTAAGGATCGTGCTGGACTTATCAATGGGCGCGACCTTGTTCACATCTCCAAGGGACAGCGCCTTGAAGTAGCAAAGCCAGGAAGCGCCTGTAGCCAACCCGGAAAGAACCAAAAATACAAGGGTCTTTGGTTCAATTTGGGTGATGGTATTTTGGGACCCCACCACAAACACCATAATCCAGGAAAACAACAGCACAACGATGGTCCGCAGTGCGGTTGCCACATCAGAATCTGTTTTTTTAATGCCGCATTTGGCAAGCACCGCTGTGACTCCGGCGAAAAACGCCGAGAGCACCGCCATAATCATCCACATACGAATTCCTCCAAAATGTGTAATATGGCAAAACGCCGCATCATTTTCTGCAGCGGCATTGTCATGTTCTATGGTATCACCAAACGATCCCTTTCGCAAAGGGATTTTCCGAATAAATTTCCCGTGGGAGATACATACTATGGCCAGATCAAGAAAAAGGAGCCACTGCCATGATTACCGACACGGAATTGCTCAACTACATTCGCCAGACCACCCTCATGGGCCGCACTGGCATTGATGGGATTATGAAATACTCCGCCTGCCAGCCCCTCACCGACGCGCTTCGGCAGCAGCGGGCGGAGTACGGCGAGATCTGCGATGCCGCCACAAAAATGCTCATTCAGCGGGGCGGCCAGCCGGAGCCACTGCCCATGGGGGCCAAGATGGGCGCCGCCATGACCCGCACCATGCAGGTCTTTTCTCCTCCCTCCACCTCCAAGATCGCAGAAATGATGATCTCCGGCAACACCAAGGGGGTCATCAAATCCATCCAGCACCACCGGCAGTATATGGGCAAGGATGAACGGGTCACCGACCTGTCCAAAAAGCTGCTGGAGACGGAGCAGAGCAACATCGAACAGATGAAGCCCTTTCTATAATATTTAAAGGCTGCACGGCGAAAAATACTTTCGCAGTGCAGCCTTTAAGCTGGTAGATGAATCAGTTTTCTGGCCGATAATGCTGGTGATTTTCCCCTCGGAGAGAATCTAGCCGTCCCAGAATTTGCCGCAACAGCGATTTCAGCGGCACCACCGTGGGGGCCAGTTCTACCGGATGCCGGAGATAATAATCCTGGGCATCCACTTTAGTCCCTCCCGCATCCAGCGGTACATAGTTTCCGTCCGGCTGCAAGCGCCGGGCCTTTGTATTATCCCGCAGCAGCAGTTCCAGGTAGGAACGGAACCATTCCTTCAGCTCGGGACTGTCCACCGGATAGGCGATCTCCACGCGCCGTGTCTGGTTGCGGGTCATGATATCCGCCGAGGAAATGTACAGCTGTTGCAAGGCTCCGTCTCCAAAGGCGTAGATCCGACTGTGCTCCAGGAAACGTCCCACAATACTTGTCACCGTAATGTGATCGGTCTTTCCGGGAATCCCCGGAACCAGGCAGCAGATGCCGCGGATAATCAGGTCAATTTTCACACCGGCCTGAGAAGCCTGAGCCAGCTTGTCGATCAGATCTCGCTCTGTGACAGAATTGGCTTTGATGATGATTCTCCCCTGACTTCCCCGGGCGATCTCCCCGTCAATCAATCGGAGAATCATGGACTTCATATTCACCGGCGCCACCAAAAGATGGTCATATTTTCCCCACAGGTTGCCGATCAGCATATTTTGGAAGAACGCAATGGCATCCTGGGCAATTTCCTGCTTCGCGGTCATGATGGAGAAATCCGTATATTGGGCGGAGGTCTTTTCATTGTAGTTTCCGGTGCCGATCTGGGTAACATAGCTCAAACCGTTTTTCTCTCGGCGGGTAATCAGGCATACCTTGGAATGGCACTTAAAGTAGTCCATCCCGTAGATTACTCGGCAGCCGGCATCCTCCAGGGTTTTGGCCCAGTTGATGTTGTTCTGCTCGTCAAACCGGGCCCGCAGCTCCACTAGTGCCGTGACCTCCTTGCCCCGCTCCGCGGCCTCGCACAGATGTGTCACGACGGCGGAATTTTTCGCCAACCGGTAAATCGTGATCTGAATCGAGCAGACATTGGGATCCAGAGCCGCCTCCCGCAGCAGTGTCAAAAAAGGCTGCATGGTGTGATAGGGATAGAACAACAGCACGTCCCGCTGCCTGATCTGTTCCCACATAGGAACTGCGTTAAGTAGCTGGGATACTGGGGCACATGGGTCGGATAATACAGCGCCTTGTCCAGATTGCCGAGTTCATAGGCATACCCCATCACCAGCGGGCACTGGCAGGTATAGCTCTGCTCCGCCGTCAGCTTCAGCCGCTCCAGCAGAAGTTGACGCAGTGTCGGCATTTCTCCCTGCATCTCTAAACGTACCGGTGCCAGTCGGTCCCTGAGGCGCAGCAACTTCGACATATGACTGCGGAAATCCGGATTATCCTCGTCAAATTTCTCCTCGTCATAGCTGAGGTCCGCATTTCTGGTCACAGAAATGATGGCCTGCTCTTCTACCGTGTAGATATGAAAGATCTTTTTCAGATAATAAAGTACAATGGTTTCCACTCGTACAAATTTCCCAG
>CBCTLT010000091.1:0-6133 GCA_965147785.1 uncultured Oscillospiraceae bacterium | reverse complement strand
CTGGCCCTCAAACTCCTCTGGCAGAACGGCACTCTGTTTTGGCTGCTGCTGATTTGGGGTGGAAGTCTGGCAGTTCTGCTCACCGGCTGTGATGGTTTGCGCAAAGCAGAGCTGCGCAGCTATGAGGATGAGATCACCAGGCAGCGGCAGGCCCTGGACTATGCCCGGGACGCGGAACTGTCCCGGCGGGAGATGACCTCCGCCATCGCCCATGAGCTGAAAACGCCCATTGCGGTGCTGTCCTCCTATGCCGAGGCCCTCCAGGAGAACATCGACGCGGAAAAGCAGCCCCACTATCTATCCGTGATCCGGGAGGAGACGGAGAAGATGGACCGGATGGTGCTGGAGTTATTGGACCTGAGCCGGCTGGAAGCGGGACGGTATAAGCTGAAGCGGGAGGATTTTGACCTGGAGGCCTTGGCCAAGGCCGTGATCGAACCCCTGGAGCCCGAGATCCAGAGCAAGGAACTGAAGCTGAAGTGGCAGGTGGGGAATCCCACCGTCCATGCGGATTCCTATCGTATGGGCCAGGTGGTGGAGAACTTTATGACCAACGCCATCCGCCATACGCCCCAGGGCGGCGTCATCACCATTCGGATCGGGACCCAGCGGGAGACCTTTTCCGTGGAAAACCAGGGCAAATCCATTGCCCAGGAGAACCTGCGGAAGGTATGGGAGACCTTCTGGCAGGGAGATGCTTCCAGAAACAAGCGGGGCAGCGGATTGGGCCTAGCCATCTGCCGGAATATTGTGCTGCTCCACGGCGGCAGCTGTAAGGCGGAAAATGTGCCGGGAGGCGTCCGGTTTTCCGTGAGCCTGGAAAAGGAAAACCGGCTGTTCCAGCAGGGACGAATGCCCCAGGAGGATTCTCTGGCGCTGGACTATCCCATTGCCCAGCAATATACCACTGTGGAACGGGTATTTTCCCGGCTGGAGCTTATGTCTCCCAAGCGGCTTTGTCAGGAACTGCGGGAGGGCAATATTCGGATCGGGACCCATGTGGTGCGCAGCAAAAGGGAACGACTCTATGGGGGCTACGTCCTCTTCTGGCGGGAGTATCAGATCACCGTCCGGCTGGACGAATCCGATAAGCGCAGTGCCCTTCTGATGGAGCGTATGCGGCCGGGAGGACTGGGAGATCCCGGGCGAACCTATGCAGCCATGTTCTCTACAGGGAAATAACGAGGCCACCGAGACGGCAAAACGCTGCCAGATTTTTGAAAACGACGACGTGCTTTCTTACTGGAAGCACGTCGTCGTTTGTAATAACTCCCCTGTGAAAAGTGTTGGGAAATCCGGGAGAACATAGGGATGGTTCTAAACAGTTTTCACGAAAAACAGAAAATTCACCGGTTATTCATACACTTTACAAAGAATGTTGCTATAATTACGCATTATAATAACAAAAAATTTACTGAAATCATACACCGGGGTGTTTTCGATATGTCTTGTTCGCGTCGGTCGGTCCGACTGGGAGCGATTTTGTCGTTCCTGCTGTTTTCTGCATTGGTGGTCCAATATGACAAGTTCTTTGCCCTGCGAGAATGGGGCAAAACCCTATACTTTGTGAGTCTGGGGGCCTCACTTCTGGTATGGCCGGGGATCGCCCTGAAATGGAAACGGCTGCCCTGGCTGCGGGGACTTTATATGCTGGTGCTGCTGGCCGTCATTCCCATGGTGATGGTGGTGGTGGTGGAACGGCTCAACGGAAATTTCATCACGGAATTCCTCTCCGGAGATGAGGATATTCTGGCCAACTATGTGGTGTGCCTGCTGCTGTATCTCTTGGTTTTTGCCGTCAGCGGCAGCTTCCGGTTCAGCGTACTGACGGTGAGCCCGGTGTTGCTCCTGTTCGGCATTGCCAATATGTATGTCAAGGAGTTTAAGGGCAGCCCCCTGGTTCCCATGGACCTCCAGAGCGTGACCACAGCCGCCAACGTGGCGGCAGGCTATACCTACGAGATCGGTTATGAGATCCTGTTCGCTGTGGCCCTGACAGCCTGTGTGATGGCTCTATCCTGCCGGCTGGGGATGTTCCGCTGGCGGCTGCCCCTGAAGGTGGTGGCAAGGGGCCTCTGCCTGCTGGTGGTGTGCGGATTTGCCTATACCTTTTATTATACCGATGTGATGGCGGACAACGGCCTGAAGCCGGACTTCTTCAATCAGACCCGGGGCTATACCAACCACGGTGCCCTGCTGGAATTCACCCTGAACACCAAGTACCTCTGGCTGGTGGAACCCACGGGCTACGACGCAGATGATGTGGAGGGAATTGTGGAGGAGCAGCTGGCGGACGGTACCCCCAATATCCTGGAAACGGCCCTGGTTCGCCAGGGGATGGACCCGGAGGAAGCCAAGGCAACGGTAGAATCCGTGGAAACGGCAGGGGAGCAGGGGGTGACGCCCAATATCATCGTCATCATGAACGAGAGCTTCTCGGATCTGAGCGTGGTGGGAGATTTCGAGACCAACATCCCCTATATGCCCTTTATCGATAGCCTGGAGGAGAACACCATCCAGGGGAACGTCTATGTCTCCACCATCGGCACCGGCACCAGCAATACGGAATTTGAATTTTTGACGGGCAATACCATGGCGTTCTTGCCGGCAGGCAGCAACGCCTATCAGCTCTATGTGAAAAATGAGCAGCCCGGGCTGGTGTCCACGCTGCTCCACTATGGATATACGGCGGACGCCTTCCATCCCTATTATGAGAGTAGCTGGAACCGGGTCAGTGTGTACGATCTGATGGGCTTCCGGGACTTCATCACCCTGGAGGATATGATTGATGAGGATTTTCTGACGCGATACAAGGGCTCTGGCTACAGCTACAACCTGTATAAACGGCTGCTGGCCCAGCGGTATCCCGGGGAGGACATCATTCTGCGGCGGTACGTCAGCGACGCCTATGATTTTGGTATGATCGAGGATATGTACGAGGAGAAGGATCCCGACGAGCCCTTCTTCCTGTTCAACGTGACCATGCAGTCCCATTCCAGCTATAACCAGAAGTTTGACAACTTTGACGAGCAGGTCTATCTCACCTCTACCCAGGGGGACTATCCCAAGACGGACCAGTATCTGTCCCTCATCAAGGAGACCGACGACGCCTTTGCCGATCTCATCGACTATTTCTCCCAGGTGGAGGAACCCACCATCGTGCTGATGTTTGGGGACCACCAGCCCTATATCGAGGACAGCTTCTATTCCGAGGTCATGGGGCAGTATGTGAGCCAGATGGACGACGAGACCCAGCAGCAGCGGTATATCACCCGGTTTATCCTCTGGGCCAACTACGACATTCCAGAGGGCTGGGTGGACCAGATCAGCATGAACTACCTATCCACGCTGCTGCTTCAGGTGGCAGGGCTGGAGATGCCCACCTATAATCACTATCTGGCCAGCCTCTATACGGAGCTGCCGGTGATCACGGCCATGGGCTGCCGGGATGCTGAGGGGAACTTCTTCCAGGCGGATCAGGCCACAACCCTGGCGGATCTGGTGCTGAACTATCGGAAGGTGGCCTATAACAACCTGGCAGATGGGGAAAACAGAAAGGATTCCCTGTTCTATTTGAACAAGGAATCCGAGGACAGTCCGTAGACGTTAAGAGCGTCTACCAAACCCTGCTGCACCTCCGGCAGACTGAAGTTCTGGGACTTTAGCAGCGCGTCGTCATAGGAGGAAAGGCAGGCGTAAAAATCCAGGGCCACATGGAGATACCGGGGTTCCTCCGGATCCAGATAGGAAAACAGCAGATCCTCCGCGGCACAGATCTGGCCCTGGGCCAGATGTTCTTTGAGCACCAGATAGAGAACGTCGGGGGTATAGGGTTCCTCCACCGGCTCTGCTGGTTCCACCGTAGGCCGGAAAGGGACAAATTCCGTCCGAAACACCAGCTGGAACATCACCTGGATGATGGTGCGGATCTGCCGGATATACCAGTCTTTTTCGTCGATCATCAGACTCATGAAAGGTCCTCCTTGTATTGGAGCAGCAGGGCCTTGTCCGCCTCTGTGACCCGGCGGCTCTCCCTGCATTTTTGGATGGCCTTGTTTTGAACCCAGGGGGGCAGAATCCGCTGGGACAGCAGGGCAAGGGTCTGATCCCGAAACTTTACAAAGCAGACCGACAGGGCCCAGGCCACCGCCATGTTGACATAGTAGCCCTGGTGGCGGATCTGTTTCAGGATCTCCAGAACCTGGTCAATATATTCCGGTGTAACGAAGTAATCCATCAGCATGACCACGGCAAACCGGAGCTGAAATTCTTCCCGACAGCGAAGATAGGGCGCCAGAAATTCCATGGTTTCCGGGAGATGCTTTTTGGCGGATTTGAGGCTGCTGCATACGCAGTCGCATACGGCCCAGTTTTCGATGGTGGGGATGAACTCCGCCAGCAGCTGGAGCCGTGTTTCATAGGAGCAGGGAGCTCCAGCAATGACCAGGCCCCGGAGCAGAACCACCTCATGTATTCTGCTGCCGGCAGATTCCGTCAAAAACTGCTGCCACTGGGTCCGACAAAGTTCCTTGGCGATTTCCCGGAGCTTGGGCAGCCGGACGCCGATGGAGGCCTGTTCCACACCGGGAATCAGGCTGTCGTTGAAGGCTTTGTATTTCTCGTCTCCCAGGGCGTAGAGCTGGTCCAGCAGGGATGCCATGGAGAACTGGTCCATTGAGGGACCTCCTTTCCTGTGCCGCAATTCTATATGGGAACGATTATAGCATATCTGGGCGGAAAAGCACAGCATAAAATGGAGTGTGAGGGAATATGAACAAGACCAACGCCATGCGACTTCTGGACGCTGCGGGGATCGCCTATCGTCCGGTGGAATATGAATACGATGAAAGCGACCTGGGCGGAAATCATGTGGCTGCCCAGACCGGGATGGACCCGGATCAGGTGTTTAAGACCCTGGTGGCCCGAGGGGAACGAAAGGGCATCCTGGTGTTCTGCATTCCCGTGAGCTGTACCCTGGATCTGAAAAAGGCGGCGGCTGTGGCGGGAGACAAAAAGGTGGAGATGACCCATATGAAGGAGCTGCTGGGGCTGACGGGCTATGTCCGGGGCGGATGCAGCCCGGTGGGCATGAAGAAAAAGTATCCCACCTTTATAGACGAGACCGCCCTGCTGTACGACGAGATCGCCGTATCCGGAGGAGCCCGGGGCCTGCAGGTGGTGTTGAATCCCCAGGATCTGATCGAATATGCCGACATCACAACGGCGGATCTGGTGGAGTATTGATTCTGGACCCAAAATGTGATACCATTCCATACTGGATTGACATAAGACGCGGATTTGCGTCGGCAACCGGAATCCAAGGCGAGGAGGTGAATGGAACATGGACTATGAGTACAAGACCAAGGGCGTATGCTCCAGACGGATCACGTTCTCTGTGGAGGAGGGCGTGGTGAAAAACGTGTTCTTTGACGGCGGCTGCAACGGCAATGGTAAGGGTGTTGCAGCTCTGGTGGAAGGTATGCCGGTAGAGGAGGCCATTCGCCGGATGAAGGGGATTCGCTGCGGGAGAAAGGAGACCTCCTGTCCCGACCAGCTGGCCCAAGCCCTGGAGCAGGCTCAGAACGCATAAAATTACCAAAAATGGGAATCCTCCTTAGAGATCAACTCTAAGGAGGAATTATATTTTGAAGGAACTGAAAGGCACCAAGACCGAGCGTAATCTGATGGCCGCCTTTGCCGGAGAGTCGGAGGCCAGAAACAACTATACGTTTTTTGCCAGCATCGCCAGAAGGGACGGGTATCAGCAGATCGCGGCCATCTTTGAGGAGACGGCGGCCAACGAAAAAGAGCATGCGGAGCTCTGGTATAAATATCTCAACGGCGGCGGATTTTCCGCCACACCGGAAAATCTGGCCGCTGCGGCAGAGGGGGAGCGGTATGAGAACCAGGAGATGTACCCCCAGTTTGCCGAAGAAGCCAGGCAGGAGGGATTCCACGAGCTGGCAGCCCTGTTCGACCGGGTAGCGAAGGTGGAGAAGGAGCACGAAGAGCGGTATCGAAAGCTCCTTGCCAACGTGGAAAACGGCCTGGTGTTCTCTCGGGACGGCGATGTGCTCTGGCAGTGCCGGAACTGCGGACACATCCATTTTGGAAAAACGGCGCCTCAGGTGTG
>CBCTLT010000090.1:0-6196 GCA_965147785.1 uncultured Oscillospiraceae bacterium | reverse complement strand
AATCTTTCTGCCCACCGCCGTTTCCATGGAGGGAGACGGCGTTACGGACGCCCCATAGGTCCGCATGACCTCCCGACGGAAGGGCTTTTGTTCATAGGACACCTTGACCATAAAGACCTTGCAGTCCAGGTCAAAATAGGCGCAGGCCATGGACAATGCGGTACCCCACTGACCAGCTCCGGTTTCCGTGGTGACGCCCTTCAGGCCCTGCTTCTTGGCGTAATAGGCCTGGGCAATAGCGGAATTGAGCTTATGGCTGCCGCTGGTGTTGTTGCCCTCAAACTTGTAATAGATCTTTGCCGGGGTACCCAGCTTTTTCTCCAGATTATAGGCCCGAACCAGGGGAGAGGGCCGGTAGGTCTTATAGTAGTCCTGGATCTCCTCCGGAATCGGAATGTAGGCATCATAGTCGTTGAGCTCCTGATCCACCAGTTCCTCGCAGAACACGGCGCCCAGTTCTTCCTTTGTCATGGGCTGCAGCGTCCCTGGATTTAACAGCGGGGCGGGCTTTACCTTCATGTCCGCCCGGACGTTATACCATGCCTTGGGCAGCTGCTCTTCGCTGAGGTAGATTTTGTAGGGGATGTTCTTGTTTTCCATGATGTGTTCCTCCGTTTCATCAGATTCGATGGGAAGGAACAAAAAATCGCTCCTGTCCCATACACAAATTGTGTTGGGACAAGAGCGTAAAACTCCTGCGGTGCCACCCAAATTGATGCAATGCATCCACTTATGGCATACTAACATATGCCGCCGTTTGATAACGAAGCGGAGCTCCGGCGTACCTACTTTTCATTCAGCTTGCTCTCTGAGGCCCATTCCATCCGAAGTCTCCTGCGCCGTTCCCAGCATCCGGCGCTCTCTGAAAGGAGGTTGTTCCGGTGTACTCACACCTCATCAACGATTTCCTGCATTTTAGCACATTAAAGAAATAATGTCAACCCTCTTTTTTACTTTTTTTCACAGTGCTGTGGATGGGAAGGCCGCTACGCTTGTACCTCTTATCGTTTGAGGCGATAAATCCTTTCCCCGTTCAATTCCTCCGCCACCACGATCTGTTCCGCCTCCAAACTCTTTAGCATCCGGCGCAGGCTGTCTTTTTTCAGTCCCAGTACGGCAGCCAGTTCAACGCCAGTGGCGGAAATGTGGTCCGTGAGATATTCGATCAGAATTGCCTTCAGCGTTTCTGTCCGTATGGGCCGTTTTTGATTGTCTCCAGCAGGCACTTTTGCCCAATGCTTCCCCAGAGGGAGCACCAGGACAATCCGTTCCGGAGAAAATTCCTCCAACAGCTCCGGCGTCCCCCATCCGCACTGACGCCAAACCCGAAAGATATTAGGGATACCGCTGCCCACACCTGCACCAAGTTCAATCTGGCTGAAAATCCGGAGCAAAGCCGCATTTCTCGGATCGGATACACCGCCGCTGATGGCGTCTGCCACCTCCATCCGAAAGCTGCCGGGGTTGGAGATCTCGATCCGGTTTTCCTCCAGGGACACCACCACGCCACCTTCGCCCTGGTAGTCAGCATTCGCCAGGCAGTTGACCAGTGCCTCTCCCAATGCCTCCAAAAGCGGAGACGCCTGCTCCGGCATGGCAGACATTACACAGTCTCCTAGCCGCTGAAGCACCAAAAAGTAGAAATCAAAGAGAGTGCCTCGCCAGGGATCTAACTCCGTCTCCAGGATTCCTGGGGCGCCCAGTTCCCGGTAGTCCAGAAAGTAGTTTGGAAATTCCTTAATGATTTCATGCTCCTGTCCATACATCAAAAGCCCTGCTATTGTCGGACAAAGTTTTCCCCTGGCATTCTGATCCGCCGCCCCAATGCGATGCAAGAATTCCGTGTTCTCCAATGCGTTCCAGGCATGCTCCGGCCGACACGCCACCATCCGCTGACGGTACCGTCTCAGGCTGGAACCATCCAGGACGTTCAGATCCAGATGCTCCAGCAGCCGGGTATCCTGGGTTTTAACGGCGGCATCTCGCTGCATGCCCTGGACTTCCTCCCGGGTGCATCGATAGTCCCCTTCTCCGTTACGGCGATAGGACCCTGTAAGGGGATTTCCCCCCACATAGACTGGCCTGTCGTATCGCCGGGCTCTTGGCACAATAATGACAATGATATGGTCTCCGTCCACCACCTCCACCGTCACTTGCTCTCGTGACAGGATGTTGACGCTGACCTTTTCCGGATTGTTCACCAGGGCCCAAAACTCCTGTACCAGCCGTTGGGGATCCGGCAGATCCACCGTATGCAGGGAATGGTCTCGAAACTCTTCTACCCCCAGCAGGATCACGCCTCCCAAAGTATTGGCAAAGGCGGAGTAGGTCTCCCAGATGCTGTGGGGCAGCCCACCCAAGGCTTTTTTCGCTTCAATCCGGTTGTTCTCCTGATAGCGACTGAGATTGTTCAGGTCCAGCATTTCCCCGCCCCCTTTGGCGCATTTTTACAGCTAGTATAGCAGAGGTATCTTGGGAATGCAAGCTGGTATTCTGCTTTGCAGAAGGTATGCGTAGTTTAGGTCCTACAGACACAAAAGCACGCCGTACATTCCCAAGTTGGGGCCATGTACAGCGTGTTTTGTCATTTGTTTTCGTCAGATTTCATCCCGTTAGTCGTACTCGTAGGTGCTGGCGTCAAAGGCGGTTCCGCTCCAAGTACTCTCCACCAGCGACCCCTCCGACACCGTCAAAATATAGACGTCGTCAATGGTAATGTCCTCCTCAAAGGGATTCATCACCTCGTTGACCATATCCACCACAGACTGTCCATACAGACCATAGCAGGATGCGCCGTTGTAATCCACGCCTTCTCCCGGCAGGGTATTCTGCTGAATATCGTCCATGCCTGCCAAAAGCACGTGGAGTGCCAGATACCGGATATTGGCGTCGTCCAGGTCGGTAATCATATTGTCCTTTACCGCCTGATACACCGCCGGCAGCTTCAGCCATTTGGAAGGCGCCATGCACTGCTGGATCATGGCTTTCAGGAAGCTCTGCTGCACATACTGTCGCTGGATATCCGCCATCAGGTATCCATAACGGTACCGGCAAACAGCCAGGGCCTGATCGCCGTCCAGCATCTGTTCTCCAGCCGTGAGCTCAATGGTTTCCCCGGTGTCCGGATTATCCACCGACATATCCATGGGTACGTCAAAGGTCACACCGCCCATGGCGTCTACCGCATCCTTAAACACCTGATAATTGATAATCACATAGCCATCCGGCCGGAAGCCCAGCAGGGTTTTCACCTGATCCATCAGCGCCTCTGCACCTTCCTCTCCGCCTCCGGCAATGCCATAGACGCCATTGAGCTTGGGCACTGCCTCGCCGTTGTCCACGATGGTATCCCGAGGCAAACTGGTCAAGGATATGGTACCATTTTTCTCATCCAATGTGGCAATCATCATGGTATCTGTCCGCGTCTCCTCCTCATCCGTAGCACAGATCAGGATATTAAAGAAGCCGGATTTCCTGGTGTGGATTCCATCCTGATACTGATCCGGCGCCCGGAACAACAGGAAATACACTGCTGCCAGAATTCCCGCCAGAATTAGAAGGAAGATCAAAAAATTCCGGAAGCCATGACGCTTTTTCCGACGTTTCCGCCGAGGCGCGTGGTCATAGGTATCATAATCGTACCCCTCGGACCGATCCGCCATTCTGCGAGCCTGCTGGCGGGACCGCTGCCGGGCCTGCTGTGCCGACGCTCGCTGCCGGGACCGGCTGTAGGGATCCGGATTCCGCTTGCCAGCTGCTCGAGCTGCCATGGACATCCTGCCCTCATAGTCCTCATCGTAATCATATTCGTCGTCGGCATAGCCATACCCCTGGCCGTCATCGTAGTAGTCGTCGTCATAGTAGCCCTGGTCATAGCCTTGGTCGTCATCAAAATAGCCCTGACTGTCGTCATAGTAGCCGCCACCCTGACCGTTACCGGGATAGCTACCATTTCCCTGACCGTTGCTGTAATAGACTCCATTTCCCTGGCCGCTGCCATAATAGGCCCCATTTTGCGTCTGGCCGCCATAATAAGGGTCCTGGCCTCCATTGTAATTACCATAGGGATCTACGTACCCATTTTGACCTCCGGGTTGCTGTCCCGTCTGTCCGCCTGACACACCGGGAAAACCGTTGCGGTAGACTCTGGTCTCGTCCAGATCCCGTCGGGAATCAAACTGTCCTCCGTTTTTCGGATTCCCGTTATAATTTCCTTGATTTGCCATACCTGCTCCTTTTAGAACGTGACCACGTCTTCCAGTGCCTTTTCTGCCGGAGTCACCTCCAGGGCCGTCAGTACGGGTCCCATGTCCTGATACATTTTATGATAACGCAGAGAGATCTTGGCTGTTACCCAGACCCAATCCCGCTGGGAAAGCTTCTCCGCTCCAGGCCAAGTACACACAAAGCCCATGAACTGGATATCCTCTACACAGCAGGTCATAATAAACCGACCGGGTACAAACGCGTCCTTCTCCTTTTTCTTGAGATGCGCCACCTGGGCTTTAAACTTCACTGTTTTGCCGGAATACTTTTTCATATCCTCTGTAATATCCCGGTACCAGACCCCGTAGTCCTCGTCTTTGATTTCGATGACGTCGGCGTCAATGTCGAAGGGCAAGGGATCTTCGATCTCGTCAAATTCCACCTCGCCGTCCATATCCTCGTAGAGAATGTCACAGCGGCGGTTGATGGCCCGAACAATCTTGTGAAGCTCCATCTTGTCGGTGTCCTTCTTCACCCGGTTAAAGACCACCATTTCGCAGCCGCCCACCTTGTCCACCACCAGGGACCGCATATTGGCGTTATAGAGGGGAAATGTGGCCGCTTCTGCAAACATAATCTCCTGATAGACCACCCAATTTTTCGGCAGCTTGGCGTAGAAATCGCTGACGGTCTGCATCCCGTTGAGCTCTACGCATACACGCTCCGCCCGGTACTTTTTTCGCAGGGCCTCCAGCTGGGCCTCGTCCAGGTTCTCCTGGTCCTCCACAATCTCCAAATATACGTTGGGCGCGGCGAAGGCAGAGGGATCGTATTCCTCCTCTCCCTCCTCGCAGATCAGTAGCAGGGTCTTTTCTCCCGCGTTAAAGCGTTCATCCTCCAGGGTTCCCTGAATAAACTTGGTCTTTCCGGAATCCAAAAAACCGGTAAACACATAGACGGGTATGGCCATAGGATGCCCCCCCCTTATTCCGTAAAGAGCGCCGCCAGGGCCTCTTCCTGGATTTTGGAGCCAATGACGCAGAGCCGTCCCGTGATCCCCGCGGCACCCGTACGAATGTCCGGTTCCCCAGGCACATAATCAAAGTGGATCCACTGGCCGTCCTCTCCCGGTACTATACCCTTGGCCCGGAGAATCATGCCGTAGGTATCAGCATCTTCCAGGGCACGGAGGCACTCCTCAATCCGCTGCCGGGTGTAGGTTTTGGGCGTTTCCATCCCCCAGGAGGTGAACACCTCGTCCGCATGATGGTGATGATGCTCGTGGTCATGGTGATGCTCGTGGTCATGATGCGCATGGTCATGAGCATGCTCGTGAGCGTGACCATCCTCATGATGATGTTCGTGGTCATGGTGATGATGGTGGCAGCTGCATTCGGGATCATCGCACTCCTCTTCGCCATGGGCGGAAAGTGCCGCCAACGCAGCCTGCAGGGAGTCCTTCTGCTCCATAGCTTCCACCAGCTGCTGGCCCGTAAGCTGTTCCCAGGGTGTCGTGACGATCACCGCATCAGGGTTCTTCTCCCGCAGCAGCTGCACCGCGTTCTGAAGTTTCTCTTCCTTCATATCAGACGTACGGGAAAGAATGATGGTTCCCGCATTTTCGATCTGATTGTTATAAAACTCCCCAAAGTTCTTCATGTAGATCTTGCATTTGGTGGCGTCCGCCACTGTGACCAGACAGCCAATCTCCATATCCTCAGTTTCCGCCCGCTCTACAGCTTGGGCCACATCGCTGAGCTTGCCCACGCCGGAGGGTTCAATCAGGATTCTGTCGGGATGATACTCCTGCATCACCTTTTTCAGTGCTTCCCCAAAGTCTCCCACCAAAGAGCAGCAGATGCATCCGGAATTCATTTCCGTGATCTGGATTCCGGCCTCCTGAAGAAATCCACCGTCGATACCGATTTCACCAAATTCGTTTTCGATCAACACCAGCTTTTGACCGCTGTAGACCTCCTGCAGCAGCTTT
>CBCTLT010000089.1:0-6275 GCA_965147785.1 uncultured Oscillospiraceae bacterium | reverse complement strand
GGCGATCCGTATCTGCTGTTGCTCCGATATTTTACTTCTACAAATATCAGATACCGGATATTCACCGCTTTGGTAGCCACTGTTGCAGGTCCCGCAGCAGGCTCTCTGTGCTTGGCCCGCTTCTCCTCCTGCTGCTTGGCCACCTCCGCCCGAATGGCAGTTTCCAACGTAGCGGCGGTCTCCGGATTGTCCCGAAGATAGGCCTTGGCGTTATCCCGGCCCTGACCGATCCGCTCATCTCCAATGGAGAACCAGCTACCGCTCTTCTGAACCAGGTCATATTTCACGCCCAAATCAAGAATTTCCCCGGTATGGGAGATGCCCTCTCCATACATAATATCAAATTCCGCCTCCCGGAAGGGGGGGGCAACCTTATTTTTGACCACCTTAACCCGGGTATGATTGCCGATCAGTTCTCCATTGACTTTCAGTCCCTCGGTCCGGCGAATGTCCAACCGGACCGAAGCAAAGAACTTCAGTGCCCGACCACCGGTGGTGGTCTCAGAAGAGCCATAGATCACACCGATCTTGTCTCGAATCTGGTTGATGAAGATCACCAGGCAGTTGGTCTTTGCAATAGAACCTGCCAGCTTCCGCAAAGCCTGAGACATCAGCCGGGCCTGAAGGCCTACTGCGGCATCTCCCATCTCTCCTTCAATCTCCGCCCGGGGGGTCAGTGCTGCCACAGAGTCCACCACTACGGCAGCTACCGCGCCGGACCGTACCAGCGCATCGGTAATCTCCAGGGCCTGCTCTCCATAATCCGGCTGAGAGACCAACAGGTTGTCAATATCCACCCCCAGAGCTGCTGCGTATTCCGGATCCAGAGCATGCTCGGCATCCACAAAGGCCACTTCGCCGCCCTGCTTCTGGGTTTCCGCCAGCACATGCAGCGCCAGAGTGGTCTTACCGGAGGATTCCGGCCCGTAGATCTCCACGATTCGTCCTTTTGGCAGTCCGCCCACACCCAGCGCCAGATCCAACGTCAGGGACCCAGTGGGAATCACATCCACGTTCATATCCGCTTTATCGCCCAGGCGCATAACCGTGCCCTTGCCAAAATTTTTCTCAATTTGCTGCAGAGCAGTCTCCAAGGCTTTTTTCTTATCTGCCGCAGGAGCTGCCGCCTCATACGCAGGTTTTTTGGACGCCATCTCTATTCCTCCTTGTTTGGTTTCTGGGCCAATACCGCCCGGGCCCGTTCTCCGCTGTCCCGTACCAGTCTGCCCAGCTCATAGCCATGTTCCATCAGGATATGGCACACCTCCGCCTCCTGACCCATGCCGAATTCAAAGCAGATGAATCCGCCGGGCTTCAGGATCGGTGTAAAATTCTTTGTAATGGCCCGGTAGTAATCCAGGCCGTCCAGGCCGCCATAGAGGGCAAGCCTCGGCTCGTAGTCCTTCACGGTCGGATCCAGCCGTTCCATCTGTGCTGCCGTCACATAGGGCGGGTTGGATACGATCAGATCATATTTCCCCAGAAACTTGGGCGGCGTCTGCCGCACATCCATTTGAATGCAGCTGACCCTTCCGGCCAGATGGTTGTCCTGAATGTTCTTTTTGGCCACCCGAATGGCCTCCGGCGAGATCTCCGCCAGCGTGACCCGAGCGTCCTTGACCTTGGAGGCAATGGCCAGACCAATGCAGCCGGAACCGGCGCACAGGTCCAAAATCCGCGGATTTTGCGGCAGCTGCATAGTTTTGCCGATGGCAAGCTCACAAACTGCCTCCGTATCGTCCCGGGGAATGAGCACATCCGGCGTCACATTCAGCGTCAGGCCGTGGAACTCCCACTGTCCCAGAATATAGGCCAATGGCTCCCCCTTGATATGACGCTGAACCATCTCGTTGACCTTTTCCACATCCCGCTGAAACACCATCAGCGGGAAGTCCGCCACCAATTGGCTCACGGTCCGATCCGTGGCAGCAGCCACCAGCTGCTGGGCTGTAAACTCCGCGTTTTCCCCGTCCACCTGGCGAAGCATCTGCCTGGCTGCCTTGTATAGATCATGATAGGTGTATCTTATACTCATGACTTACCAGTCGTCTGCTCCTTCCTGCTCAGGAATCACCGCTTCCATAGCGGCAATGGCGCACTCAATCATGCTGTCGTCTGGCTCGTTGGTGGTAAAGTTCTGAAACCACATGCCCGGTGCCGTCAGCAGCCGGGTCAGGGCATTGTCGTGCCGTCCCACCAGTCGGTTGAACTCATAGCTGATGGCCACCACAGGGAACAGCAGCAGCAGATGGCACAGCATCCGCACCAGGGTATTGCCCACCTGGATCACGCTGCCTGCTAAAATACTGATAATGATGACCACAAACAAAAAGCTGGTCCCGCAGCGGGGATGCTTTCTGGTACAGGGCCGGATGTTCTCCACCGTCAGCGGATGGCCCAATTCATAGCATTTTATGGTCTTATGCTCGGCCCCGTGGTAGGAGAAAATCCTCCGCATATCGGGGAGCTTGCTGATCCCGATCATATAGGCCGTAAAGATCACGATTTTCACCAGGCCCTCGCAGAGATTCCGCACTAGGTAATTATCATAAATGGGCCGAATTAGTCCCACCAAAAAGGTGGGCAGCAGCATAAACAGTCCCACTGAGAACAGGATCCCCAGTGCCACTGCGAAATAAATCACAAGGGATTCCAGTTTCTCCGAGCCAATGTGCCGGTCCAGCCACTGCTCCAGCCGGCCCGGCTCACTCTCCTCTTCGGGATAAAAGGACGCGGAGTACATCAGCGCCTTTACGCCCGCCACCATGGATCCGCCGAAATTCACCACGCCGCGGATCAAGGGCCAACCCAAAACGGGATATTTGTCCTTAATGAACTTCAGTTCTTCGGTCTTGAGGACGATCTCCCCGTTCTGATCCCGAATGGCAATGGCCTGCCGAAAGGGACCGCGCATCATAATGCCTTCGATCAGGGCCTGTCCCCCAATGGTCGTTCTTTTTTCCTGATTTGCCACAGAATTATTCCTTTCTTTCACCTCCCGCTTCAGTGTACCGCAGAAGGTGTACCATAAATGGGATTATATTGGAAGATGAATGGTTACCTCACAGCCGCCGGCACCATCGGCAGCATTGGCAATGTCCAATCTGCCGCCGTGCATGGTGACGATCTCCTCACAGACCGCCAATCCGATGCCGCTGCCCCTGGCCTTGGAGGAACCCTTATAAAACTTTTTCTTCACCAGTGGCAGTTCCTCCTCCGGAATACCGGGACCAAAGTCCCGGATAGTGACCGTCACTTCGCCGCCGTTTCGATGAATGGCGCAGGCGATCTTTTCTCCTTCGCCGCCATACTTGGCCGCATTGTCCAGAATGTTGAGGAACACCTGCTTCATCCGTTCCGGATCGCAGCTGATTTCCGGAATATCCTCGTCATTTTCCTCATAAACTAGTTCAATGCCCTCCTGGTGGAGCCGGTTACCGTACATGAAAATGGTGTCCTCAAATACGCTGCGGAGATCCGCGATCTCCACATTCAGCTTGAACCGCCCATCCTGGATCCGGCTGAATTCCAGCAGTTCCTCCACCAGAGAGGTCAGCCGCTTTGTCTCCTTGAGCATGGTAACAATGCCCCGTCTGGTCTCCACCGGGTCCATCTGATCGCTGGTAAGTAGCGTCTCTCCCCAACCGGAAATTGCCGTCAACGGCGTTCGCAGCTCGTGGGATACGGAGGAGAGAAACTCCGACTGCATTTTTTCCGTCTGTGAGATCTGCAAGGACAGGTTGTTGATGGCTCTGGCCAACTCCCCGATCTCATCGTTGCCGTCGGCAAACTTCTTTTGCAGCTGAACGCCGTAGCCGCCTGCAGCAATCCGTTTGGTGGTCTCCGTGATCTCCTCCACCGGCGTCACAATGGAATGGATAAAGTACATGCCGGTGATCCAGATCAGCAGGATGATGACCACCGCCAACAGTACCGCGCAGCCCACCAAAATGAGGATCTGCCGGTCTGCCACCCGGAGACTGGTCACATAGCGGAGAACGCCCACCACCTCGCCGCCAGAATAAGCCACCGGACCGGATACTGCCATGATCCGTTCCCCAGTGCTGGGATCCTTCCCGGTATAAACCGAGATCTCCATATTTTCAATGGCCCCTTCAATGTCATCGGTCTGGGGCCGGGTACCTGCTGCCAGGCCGAAGGAGGAGCTGATGATCTCCCCCTCACCGTTCAAAAATTCCAGTTCCAGATTATTCTTCTCGTCAAAGTCCTGGGTAAACCGGAAGATACTGTTGTAAAACTCCTCTTCCGAGGCAGAAACATAGTTTTCAAAAAAATCTGCAGTGGTCTTGAGCTTGGCCTCCAGGCCGCTCTGCATCATATTATAGTAAAAACCGGAGATGGCCAATGCCGCAGCGGACACCGCCACCACCACAAACAGCACCATAATGCTGACATTATTCACCAGCCATCGGTGCCGGATACCGGAAAGTTTTTTCATGGATTCAGACGCCCCACTTGTAGCCGTAACCCCAGACAGTGGTGATGTAGACAGGGTTGGAGGTATCGTCCTCGATCTTGATCCGCAGACGACGGATATTCACATCCACGATCTTCAGTTCTCCATCGTAGTCTCTGCCCCAAACTGCCGCCAAAATATCCTCCCGGGACAGCGCCCGGCCAGGGTTTTGCATAAACAGCTTCACAATGGAATATTCCACCTGGGTGAGTTTGATCTTTTCGCCGCCCTTTTCCAGGGTGCGGTTCCGGGTATTGAGCACAAAGGGGCCTTGCCGGATCTCCTCCGTAGAGGCGTTGGTCTCTCCGCCGATGCGACGGTACAAGGCGTCCACCCGGGCCAGCAGTTCCGCCGGGGAAAAGGGCTTGGTCACATAGTCGTCCGCCCCGGTCATAAGACCCGTGACCTTGTCCATCTCCTGAGTTCTGGCGGTAAGCATAATAATGCCAATGGCCTTATTGGTGGCACGCACCGTACGGCACACCTCAAAGCCGTCCATGCCCGGCAGATTGATGTCAAAGATGGCCACACCAGTGTCCGGATTCCGCCGGAGCTGCTCCAAGGCTTCCTCTCCGGTACCGGCCTCCATAACATCATAGCCAGCCCGACGGAGATTGATGACCACAAAACTCCGAATACTGACCTCATCTTCCAGAATCAATACTTTTTTCATGGTATTTTCCCTTCTATTTCATCAGTTTTGTTCGGCTGACGTTTCCTCGCTCCAGCCTGTGCGGGTATAGTGAAACAGTTCCGACACCTGTGCCATGGTCACCGTGCCCTCCCAGGGTTCCGCGGCAGCCAGTGTCACAGCAAATATGGTCTCGCTGTCATTGAGTAATATGGTCAGGCTGTGTTCCTGGGCATAGGTCTGCCGTTCCGTCCCCTGCAGCGTATAGATCGTCATGATTTCCTGGGGGGATTCCTCATCTTCCAGCCTGTAAAAGCTCACAG
The DNA here is from genome assembly GCA_965147785.1 of uncultured Oscillospiraceae bacterium. Lineage (GTDB taxonomy): Bacteria > Bacillota > Clostridia > Oscillospirales > Oscillospiraceae > HGM13006. The sequence continues at coordinate 844 of CBCTLT010000089.1, read as the reverse complement.
TACTGACTGTGGTGGTCTCATCAGCTGCCTTGATGGTCAAGCCCTCGTTCCAGGCCTCTGGAATCACAAAGTACCAGTTCTCGCTGAAATTCTCAAAGGTGGTGAACTCTCTTTCACAGCTGCCGTCGGCCTCCAGCCCGTACCAATCGATGACCCATTGGGCGGAGCTACCGTCGTCAAAGGCCGCAAGCTGCCGGGTCTGGGGAATCTCCAAGAGGCCGTCCCCATCTAGGTCGTCCGGGTAGACATAGTAGCTGTGGATTGCCAGAGACGTCAGGATCTCCTGCTGGGGAGAGATGGCCACAAGTCCCGATTCATCCGCGGTAAATACATCCAGCAGCAATTGCCCCTCTGTGCCCACACCAGAAAAGATGATACCGAAGCAATCCGCCGACAATTTTCCCTGTTGGACCTGCCGGAGGCTGGCATAGGAGAATCCCAGCCGCTGCTCTCCGATCCGCTGAAGTTCCCCTTCCCGGTAATCATAGCATTCCACCGTGGCCAGGCTGTCCGAGCCGCTGCCTGAAATGCAGAACACCTCCTGCAGTCCGTCGCCGTCCAGATCGGAAAGCTCATACTGACTGCATCCTGCGGTAAGCATGGAGGTGGCCTCCCCTGCAGAATACCGATAGACCTGCAGGGCCTGTGAAACAGACTCGCTGACCTGATAGGTGACGATCAACTCCAGATCTCCCTGTCCATCCAGATCCGCATATTCCACCGACGCAACGGCAGAGCCCGCCCCATCAATCACAACCGCCGGAGAATAGGCATCTCCATTTTTGGAAAAAATGTAGATCTTGACCTCACCATGATCCGAGGTGCGCAAAAACACCACAGCTTC
>CBCTLT010000088.1:0-6350 GCA_965147785.1 uncultured Oscillospiraceae bacterium | reverse complement strand
CTAACCGTATTTATACAGGATGTTTTTCGTAATGGGGGTCATGAAAACCTGCGGCAGCTTTACGGAGCTCAAACGCCCCGAAGCGGTTTTTAAGCTTTTTCTGCGGTTTGCCTTGGCCAAGGCCGCAATTTCCTACTGCCTGCAGCTGCTGACCGCACTGTTCCGCATTGCCCAGAGTGCTGCAACCACCATAATCGGCGCATCAGGCTTTGGGAGCACAGTACCCATGGAGCTGCCAGAGCGCATAACCGAGATCATCCAGGAGGTGAGCCTGCTGGAGAGCATTCCCCTCTGGGCAGTGACGCTTCTGGGCTCCGTGATGGTCTGGGTGCTGTCTGTGGTGATGGTGCTGACGGTATACAGCCGGTTCTTCAAGCTGTACATTGCCACAGCCATTGCACCCATTCCGCTGGCTGCCTTTGGCGGAGAACCCTCCAGTAGCATGGGCAAGGCCTTTCTCAAGACCTATGTCGCCATCTGTCTGGAGGGCTGTGTAATTGTTTTGGCCTGCGTGATCTTCTCCAAGTTTGCCACTACGACACCGGTCATTTCCGACGATACCCTGTCCCCGGCCACGGTGGTGTGGAGCTATCTGGGCCAGCTGCTCTTCCATATGTTGATCCTGGTCAGTACCGTGAAAATGTCCAGCCAGCTGGTGCGGGAGCTGATGGGGCTGGGTTAAAGCTGCCGCACCTTTCGCGCCAGGGTAACAGTCCAGGACAGAAGCGTCAGGGCCAGCAGCCCGAAGAAGATGCTGTTCCCCAGTGCTTCGTGGGCATCATACCACTCCGGGCATAGAATTGGGAGCAGCAGGGCATAGAGCAGCGGAATGGTTAGCCGCAGCCGCCGTACCCATAGGGCCAGAATGCCAAATAGGAAAACGACAATTAACAAACAAAAATACATGCCACAACCTCCATAAAAGTCCTTTGTGGCATGTTAACTCTGGCAGGCAGCTTTTGCAAGAGGCTGTCTGCCAATTTAGAATTGGCTTTTGGAGTAGCGCACGGTTACAACTACAATGCGCTTGTTTTGCTCGTCGATACGATAAACGACTGTGTAGTTCGCTACAAAAAGCTGCCGATAGCCCACATTGGCATAAGCGCCTGTTTTCCGCTCCGGACACCGGTACGGAAGTGTGTCTAAAGATAGAATTCCGCCTTCAATGCGTTCTACCAATGCCAGAGCTGTGTCTGGTTCCAGAAGGCTGTCTGCAATATAGGCATAAATTTTATCCAGATCCCGATGGGCCTTGGGGGATAAAAAAACTTTATACCGTTCCAAAATGTTTCCTCCGGAGGTGCTTCAGCGTTTCCCTTGCGTCCAGTAATTCGCCACCTGCCTGGAGCTCAGCTTCCGATTCTGCAATGGCGGAATCAACGGCTGCTGTTTCAAAGAGCGCTTCATAGGTTTCTATACTCATGACCACCAAGTCGCCATAGCCGTTTTTGGTGATAAAAACCGGCTCCTGCCGTGCGTGACACAGTTCAGAAATCTCGGTGGTGTTCCGTAAATCGGTAATGGGTCGAATCTGAGGCATAGTTTTCCCTCCTTGTACGGTGTTCTGCTATTATTATAGCAGAATTATGTGCATGATACAACACAATTTCACAATTATCAGAAAGGGTGAAACCAATCGAAATCAAAATTCCCAAAGAAGTCCGAGACTACCAGGAGGCAATCCTGTTTGGCCTGTCCCTGCGCCAGCTGGTGTTCTCCGCTCTGGCGGTGGGGGTGTCCTTGCTGCTCTACTTCGGGCTTCGTAATGTTACAGGCAGCGGCGAGATCGGATGGCTCTGTATCGTCGCTGCCTTTCCCTTTGCCCTGGGCGGCTTCTTCCGCTACAACGGCATGAATCTGGAGCAGTTTCTGGCGGCTTTCATCCGGTTCCAGCTGCTCTGGCCCAGGACAATACCCAGTAAACCGGAAAACCTCTACGCCAAACTGCTGGCGGATTCTTCCCTCAAGGAGGTGCTGCGGCTTGATTAAAACCCTGCAAAATACCCTGAAGCAGGACAAGATGAAAATGAAGGTGCCCAGGTCTGCCCAGGACGCCATTCCCATCCACCGGATCTGGTCGGATGGGATTTTTCAGTTCGGCACCAAGTTCTCCAAGACCATTTGCTTCCGGGACATCAACTATGCCATTGCCTCCAAGGAGGACAAGACCCAGATGTTCTTGGGCTATTCCGAGCTGCTCAGCGCCCTGGACACCGGGGCCACCACCAAGCTGACCATCCACAACCGCCGGATCAACCGGCAGGACTTTGCAGGCTCCATTTTGCTGCCTATGCTGGGAGACCACTTGGATGGGTTTCGCCGGGAGTACAACGAGATGCTGCTGAGCAAGATCACCGGATCTGCCGGCAGCATCCAGCAGGAGCGGTACTTCACCATCTCCGCCCACAAGCGCAATGTGGAGGAGGCTCGGACCTTTTTCAGCAGGGCCACTGGGGAACTCTCCGCCCGGCTCTCCAGGCTGGATTCCCAAAGCGAGAATCTGGACGCCGCAGCCCGGCTCCGAATCCTCCACGACTTCTACCGGCCCGGGGAGGAATCGGAGTTTTCCTTTGATCTCAAGGAAGCCATGGGCTCCGGACGCAGCTTCAAGGATGCCATTTGCCCGGACTCCATGGCCTTCCGGAAGGATCATTTCCGCCTGGGGCAGAAGTATGGCCGGGTGTTGTATCTCCGGGAGTTTGCCAGCTACATCAAGGACACCCTGATCCAGGACCTGACGGACCTTCCCTGCAACCTGATGCTGTCCATTGACATCATTCCGGTGCCCACGGACGAGGCGGTCAGGGAACTGCAAAGCCGCCTGCTGGGGGTGGAGACCAACGTGGCCAACTGGCAGCGGCGGCAGAATGCCAACAACAACTATTCCGCCATTGTGCCCTATGATCTGGAGCAGCAGCGAAAGGAGACCCGGGAGATGCTGGATGACCTGACCACCCGGGACCAGCGGATGCTGTTTGCGCTGGTGACCCTGGTCCATCTGGCGGATTCCAAAAAACAGCTGGACAGCGACACGGAGGCCCTCCGATCCATCGCCCGAAAACACCTGTGCCAGCTGTCCCCTCTCCACTACCAGCAGGCGGACGGTCTCATCACGGCCCTGCCCCTGGGACTTCGCCGCATTGATGCCCTGCGTACCCTGACCACCGAGGCCCTGGCTGTGCTGATGCCCTTCAAGGCCCAGGAGATCCGGGATAGACACGGCATCTATTATGGGCAGAACGCCATCAGTCGGAATCTCATTCTGGCGGACCGGAAGGAACTCCTCAACGCCAATGGCTTTATTCTGGGGGTCTCCGGTTCCGGCAAGAGCTTTGCCGCCAAGCGGGAGATGGTGAATCTCATGCTCTCCACCCAGGACGATGTAATCTGTATCGACCCGGAGTCGGAGTACGGCCCCCTGTTTCGCGGCATGGGCGGCCAGGTCATTGATATCTCCGCCGCCAGCCCCAATCACATCAACGCCATGGATATGGCAGAGGGCTACGGGGACGGAGAAAACCCCATTGTGCTGAAATCCGAGTTCATCCTGTCCCTGTGTGAGCAGCTGGTGGGCAGCGGCAAGCTCAGCGCCAAAGAAAAATCTCTGATCGACCGGTGTACCGCCTCGGTCTACCGGTATTACCTGCAGGGCAACTACCAGGGGCAGACGCCCACCCTGCAGGACTTCCACGGGGAGCTGCTGAAGCAGCCGGAGGAAGAGGCCCGGGATGTGGCTCTGGCCATTGAACTGTTCACGGAGGGATCTCTCAACACCTTCGCCAAGCCCACCAATGTGGATACCGGCTCCCGGCTGATCTGCTACGACATCCGAGACCTGGGCAAACAGCTTCTGCCCATCGGCATGCTGGTGGTGCTGGACAGTATTTTCAACCGGATCGTCCGGAACCGTCAGCTGGGACGCCGCACTTGGGTCTTTCTTGACGAAATCTATCTTCTGTTCCAGCATGAGTATTCTGCAAACTTTCTCTTTACTCTCTGGAAGCGGGTCCGAAAGTATGGGGCCTGTGTCACTGGCTGTACCCAGAATGTAGAGGATTTGCTCCAGTCCCACACCGCCCGGACCATGCTGGCCAACTCCGAGTTTCTCATCATGCTGAACCAGGCGCCCACAGATCGGCTGGAGCTGGCAAAGCTGCTGAACATCTCCGATCAGCAGCTCAGTCATATCACCAATGTGGAGGCCGGTACAGGACTGATGAAGTGCGGCAGCGCCATCGTCCCCTTTGAGGACCGGTTTCCAAAGCACACAAAGCTTTATGGCCTCCTCACGACAAAGCCCTCTGAGCAGGTGCCGTCAAAAAACTAATTTCCTTGTGGACGGGCTTTTATAGTAAAAAGGCATTGCAGTATCATCTCGTCCTCCTTATAATGGAATTGATGTTGAGTTCATGTTTGGCTTTTATATCGGAACTGAGGTGAAAGGCGGTGAGTCGCATTGTCAAAAATCCATTTGGGAAAAGAAACGGTCAACTCATCACAATTGGGGATCTGACACCTGATGAGCGTGGAGTCAAGTGCAATTGCATTTGCCCTGACTGTGGGGGCAAGTTTCTTGCAAAGATTGGTTCTGTCCGAACCCCGCATTTTGCGCATGAAAAGGATTCGATGTGTGATCCAGAAAAAGCGTTTATGGAGTCCTTGTATATGTTCCTTTGCAAAGCAATCTCAGAGACGAACAGTTTTCGCTACCCCGGGCTTTATGGATTCTATCCAGGATTTGATATTCAGAGAACAGCCACCAGGAAAGACATTGAGACGGTGATATCCTATTCTGATATTGCATTGCCTCCAAAATCTGATTATGAGGAAATTATCGCAGCAAATACAGTATCAATATCCAATACAGAGATACAAAGAAATGCAAAAAAACTACCGCAGGCTCTGCTTGCAAAACATATTGATATAAAGGGCACAGAACATGTACTTGCGATACAAATTATTCTCCCACCAAACGTATGCAAAACATTTGAGCCAAAACAATACAAGGATTACCCAACGCTTGCTATAAAAATTGCCGAGGATCTCTATCACATCAAGTCTGATGCACTGCAAATCAGGCTACGAGATGATGTTGGTTCCAAAATTTGGATATATAGTCCCAAAATCGAAAAATGGTTGGACAAGCAGTTAAAAAAGCAGCATGAAGCACATCAGCACTATATTGAAAAATGCCGCAAAAATAGTCAAAGGAAAATGGAACTCTATAAACAGCAAAAACAGGCAATAGAAGCTGAAAAAAAGAAGCTTACCGCGTTAGCGCGAAAAAAAGCTCAAGCGTGGATCGACTGCAAACAGAAAGTGGAGAAATGGGGAATAAACGCGAAAATCCAAGCATCAGCGCTCTCGGAAAACCAGAAGATATATTCCCAATGGCTTTCTATAGAGTATCCAATACCACCAACCGACAAGCAAGTCAGAGCCCCGGATGGGACTAGGTGGGCCCGATGTGACGAATGCAACATATGGTATCCAGACTCGTTAATGTCTTACCTTGGAGGACCTGGTGATGAGCTGAATAAAGGTGCTTGCCGTTGGTGTGTTAGAAATCGTACACAGCAAAAATAAAAATTATGCCGCTCACTATTGAAGTGGGTGGCATTTTTGATGTTGGAGGTGATTTTATCCAAGACTTCAAGGAAAAACAGCCGCTGAAGGAAGGCATCAGGGAGAAGTCTAAATCTGTCCACCGGGAACTGATCAAAAACCAGACCATCCAGTCGGCAGCCTGGACGGGAAAGCAGATTCAGGATGCCGCCCGGATTGTGGAATCCAAAGAAAATGAGCCGGAAAACGCGGCAAATTCAGTTGACATAATTCCGTCAACACATCACAATCTCCATGTGGCCGTACCGCCCAAAGGCAGGGCAATCAAAACCCCGGAGACGGTGGCGGCCCAGAAAAAACCGGTGGTGAAAGAAGGAAAACATCCGATCTCTGCAAAGGCTCCGAGGAATCGCAATCCAGCTGCCATTGCAACGCAGGGGCAAAAGCCCGGGAATGCTCGTACGGAACGCCAAACCTTGGAGATCCCGGCACAGCAAGGGAGGCAGGATGCTCGAAAGCAGATCATCCAAAAGCGGGCGGCCAGAAAACAGGCGGCACGCCAGCAGGAACCGTACCGGACAAGCCCATCCCAGGAGCCTGCATCCCAAAACATTCCACAGGTGGTTTCCAGCCCCCATAGGCTGCAAAAGGGAAAACAAATCCGGCAATGGGAGCCTCAGCTCAAGCAGAAGGAAAATCTGGCAAAAACCAAGGCATTTTCAGCGGCAGAAGCCAGGCGGCATCAGGTTCGGTCAGCAAAATCCACCCAAGCAGCCCAGGCTGTG
>CBCTLT010000087.1:0-6383 GCA_965147785.1 uncultured Oscillospiraceae bacterium | reverse complement strand
TAATCTCTAATATAAGCCGCCGCGTAACTGCTGCTAGGAAGGGAAGTGAATTTATGGTCATCCTACTGATTCTTGCTATCGTATGTGCAATTCTCACTGCGCTGAAGGCGATTGAAGGCATCAGCTTGTCTGTGATTGTCTACGCCGTGGTTGCAGTTGTTTGCCTGATCATCTATCTGATTGGTGTCATTCAGAAGAAACGGGATTCCTGATACATACATCAATCTGTGGGGGTGTTTTTCCTGACAATCGGTTCGGTTGGCAGGGGAAGCCGGGTGGAACGAAAACCGAATTTTTTGAGAGGCAGGTTGGAGCCTGCCTCTCCTTTTGCGTCTAAATCAGGGGATGCCCCGTGAATTTACGTTTTTTTTCGAAAAACCAAAAAAAAGACTTGCATTTTTGAAAGAAGTATAGTATTATATTGGAGCGCTCAGGAGAGCGCATCTTTCCGGGTGTGGCGAAGTTTGGTATCGCGCTTGAATGGGGTTCAAGAGGCCCCGAGTTCGAATCTCGGCACTCGGACCAACGTCGAAGCAAAATTCTTGCTTCGACGTTTTTTCTTCTATTATTTTACGCCCGGGTCAAACCAAAGCGGTTTGGCCCGGGCGCTTTCAGGAATAGGCGGCTGTGCAAGTGTGAAATAGAGCACGCACCTGGTGGAGCTAAGCGAAGACGGGTTCCAGCTTGGCACGGAAGGAAATGTTTCGTGAGGTGGGCATATCATCGAATTGAACCACATAGGCATTTTTGGTCCGGTCTGTTTCCACAATAGTGCCTAAACCGAAAATCCCGTGCCGAATCCGTTGCCCGGGAGAAAGCAGCGTCTCCTCTGCAGGAGCGAGATACCGGCTGCTGTGGGCGATCATTTCCTGAGCCTCCGCTATGAGCCGCTGATCCTGTTGGTGGGTGCAGGTGAGAAGCGATGGGTCGATGTCCAGAAGAAAACGGGAAGGATAACGCGGAGATCCATCCAGAGTCCGTCCCTCCGCTTCGGAGAGATAAAGCCCAGATTCCGCCCGGGTCAGGGCCACAAAGGCCAGCCGCCGTTCCTCCTCCATGGCCGGATAGGTTCGCACCTTCCTGGAGGGAAAGATCCCCTCGTTCATGCCGCACAAAAACACATGGGGAAACTCCAGACCTTTTGCGCTGTGGACGGTCATGAGCCGGACCCGGTCTCCGGTGTCGGCGGTGTCGGTGTTGGTGAACAGGGCTACATGAGAAAGATAATGCTCCAGCGTGCTCTCTTCGCCGCAGGTGGTCTCGTATTCATAGACGGACTGCTTCAGCTCCGCCAGATTGTCCAGTCGTTCCTGGCTGCCCTCGGTACGAAGCATGGCTTCATAGCCGCTTTCATGTAAAATGGCGGAGAGTACCTCGGATATGGGGCGTTCCTCGTAATTTCCAGCGTAGGACTCAATGAGAGACACAAATGCGGAGGCCTTGGTGCCCCGGAAGATCTCCTGGTCCAGATTCCGTACCAGGGCGTCATAATAGGAGCATTGCAGCTGTTCCGCCTCCTGCTGAATGAATTCCATCCGTCGTTTTCCTAGGTTCCGCTTGGGGCGGTTGGCAATCCGCAGGAAGGAGAGATCGTCCTTATAGGCAATCATACGGAGATAGCTGAGGGCATCCTTGATCTCTGCCCGGCCAAAAAATTGGACTCCGGAATAGATGGTGTAGGGAAGCTTTTCTTGGATCAACACAGATTCCACCGTGCGGGTGAGATAATGGGCCCGGTACAACACCGCCATGCTGCTGTAGGGAATGCCGCTGTCGTGGAGCTCCTGGATCTGCAGGGCCATCCAGATGGCCTCTGCCTCCGGATTTTTGGCGTGGTGATAGAGCACCGGTGCGCCGGAGGGCAGAGTGGGACGCAGCTCCTTTTTGATCCGGTTTTCATTCTTTTCAATCAGAGAATTGGCCACGGAAAGGATCTCCGGCGTGGAACGGAAGTTTTCCAGCATCATGATGGTTTTTGTGCCGGGATGTTTCTCGTCAAACTCCAGCAGGTATTTTACGTTGGCCCCACGCCAGGTGTAGATGGTCTGATCCGGGTCCCCCACCACAAACAGATTCCGGTGATAGCCGCAGAGAGCCTCCATGAGCTGGTATTGCAGGGAATCAATATCCTGAAACTCGTCGATCATGATGTACTCCAGCCGCTGCTGCCATTTCAGGCGGATGGCTTCGTTCTCCTCAAATATATAGAGGGTAAATTTGATGAGGTCGTTGTAATCCAAGCCAAAGCACTTCTTTTCCTGATAGAGATAGCCGTAAAATATGATGTCCTCCGTCCCGGTGGCGGAGACATATTTTTCCCGAATGGTCTCCAGGGACATGGTGATGAGGTCCCGATAGTACTCCGGTTCCTGAAACAGCTTTCGCATCTCGATCATGTCCCTGGCTTTGGAAAAGGTCATGCTGCGCAGGGTGAGCCCTCGTTCCTCGTAGATGATCTGCAGCATGGCGTCAATGTCCGAATTGTCCAGTACTAGGAAGCTCTTGGGATACTGCACCGCGAAGCTGTCCTCCTGGAGCACGGAGACGCAGAAGCCGTGGAAGGTGTTGATATAGCCGGTGTCGTTGTCTCCAGTCAGCCGGTGGATTCTGCGCCGCATCTCATTGGCGGATTTGTTGGTAAAGGTGACGCAGAGAATATTGCCGGGTAAAATACCCAGATCATTGACCAAAAAGGCAAACCGATGGGTCAGGGCCCGGGTCTTTCCAGTACCGGCCCCTGCAATGACCCGGACAAAGCCTTCGGTGGTGGTGACGGCCTCCCGTTGGGCCGGCGTCAGCTGTTCCAATAGATCCGCCATGATGCGTTCCTCCCGTGCCGGAGATGGGTCCGGCTGTTTTTTAGGCTCCTAAGGGTATACTCTTCTAAAATATCATACCGTGGGGTGGGAGGCTTGTCAAGGAGGCCGGTGGTACAAAAGACGGCCTTTTCCAGGGGGACGGGGAAGGCGAGAATCTCGTAAAAAAGACCATGCCGGCAGAAGCTTCTAAAACCCTCTGCCGGCATGGAAGAAATTGCGGGGAACTTTAGGGGAGAAACTAGCTCTGTTCCCACAGATGGAGCTGGACCCGGTTCTGGATGATCTCCGCCACCTGCTGGGCGGTTTTGTCTCCGGAGAAGAAGGACGCCGCCTCTTCCTGTACGATGTTCCGAATCTCAGCGTCCACAAAGGCACAGGGCGTCGATTCGATGAGCTCCAGGAGGGTGTCGGCCTCCTCCTGGGACAGGGAGGACGGTTCTAAATCCACAGTGTCCACATCGCTGCCGAAACTTATGGTAGTTCCCAAGAAATCCGGATCGTCTACCGGGAGGGTGACCCGACGCATGATCTCCTCCATGGTGCCTCGGTGGGTGGAAAACCCAAGCCCCCAGCCTGCGGACAGATTGCTGTTGATGGACTCCTGCACCATTTTGAGAAAGTTCCAACAGGCTTCCGGCGCTGTGGTCTGCTGAGAGATGCCCAAAGTGCACGCTGGTGTGATCTGCAGGCGGGCCCGGGCGGGGGAGGGAACTCCGGTGAGTGCATAATGACTGCCGTATTTCCACTGCATGGAAAACAGCGTGGAGGCGTCATGCAGATAGACGTACTCCATCAGCACCTGCCCGTTCTTGAGGTGCAGGGAGTCCTCTATGGTTTCGGAGTCCTCGAAGCATGGATAGTCCGCCGCCAAAAGCTCCAGCATGGCGGCAAATTCCCCGGATGTAAAATCACAGGTGTCTCCGTCGATATAGTACTGCAGGCCGTCTCCCAGCAGATAAGAGGCCAGATCCCGATCCGTATAGGATAGCCCCTCCGGCAGACCCTCCAGCAGGGGAATGTCACTTTCCGCCCCAATGGCCTGGCACTGGGTGGGGGTCCAGCCCTCCGAAACATCTACATAATCCCCGTTGGTTATGACAGAGGTCATGGAGAAGGTCATGACCCAGCCGCAGAGCTGATCGTTTATCTGGCAGGAATGCAGAATATTTTCATAGTAATCCGAGATCTGGAACTCCGGGTCGGCCTCCATCAGCGGATAGAGATCCGCCAAAAAACCGTTGCCGGCATAGGTGCCGCATGGGAAGCAGTCGGAATCCGTGGCCAAAATGTCCGGTCCCTGGCCGTTTAAAATATCCTCGTTAAGCTGGGTGCGCTTTTCCTCGATGGACAGGATGCCGTCCTGGGAGTAATCCCGGAGCACCAGCTCGTAGTCCGGATATAGGATGTTGAAGGCCACCACCAACTCCGATAAATCCACAAAAGAAAGGTATTTGTTGGATGTCCCCAGGGTCAGGGAGATCTTTTCACTTTCCGGAGGCGGGTCCCATTGCCCGGTGACCTTTGCAAAGTATACATTGTTGCTGAGAACGACCTGGAACAGCCACCCATATTCCTCCATTACTGCCACCAGGGAAGCGCTTTCCGGCACGGTGGAGGGCAAGTCGGTAAGGTTGAAAAAGTTGTGGGTGGCTCCGTCCAGAGTATAGGCGGTGAGACCGGTGTTTTCGTCCAGCACATAGAAATCTGCGTACTGGCCGGTGGAAATGGTGGGCTACATCATGTCGCTGGTGGTGGTAAAGTACGGCTCGGACAGGGTTCCCGTCTCCAGATCAAAGGAATACAACTTGGGCCAGCCGTCGGCTTGGGCCTCCAGCAGCAGGGTGCCCTCCGGGGTGATGTGCAGGCCGCTAAATGTGCTGGAAGATCCCAGAACGTCCTGGCAGGACATGCTTGCGGTTACGGTTCCGTCCCGGTCCACCTGCTCCAGGTAGTGGTCGGAGAAAAAGCCGGTTTCTGCACTATACTCGCATCGGATCACATACACTGCTCCATCGGCGGTGATGGCAATGTTGGAATATGAGCTGCCCCCGGACTGAGGAAGGGAGGTTTCCCACAGAATCTCTCCCTCCAGATCCATGCACACAAGACGGCTGGAGCCATAGCCGTCCATGATGATTCCTTCAGGGCCCTCATTGGCGTCCTCAATGACGTCGCTGATGAGCACACCAATGGTGTCATTGTTGCCGATACAGTAGCCCAGAATGGCCTCGTTGCCGGTCAGCGGCAGCGCCAGCTCCTGGCCCTCGTCGTCGTAGGGACCGGCCCAGTAGAGGCTTCGTGCATAGGAGTCGTTGTCTCCCGATGCCTTTGTGCACAGAAAGCGGTCATTGTACCAGATCCGGGAGCGGGACTGGGCATAGGCCTCCCCAGCGGCACTGTATTCCACCACATTATAGGGTGGGATGATGTCGTCCTCCTGGACCGAGTCTGCTAGAACCTGCGTGGTACTGTCTGCGTCATCGGGGAGGGCGGAACCTTGGGCGGAAGTGGCGGTTTCCTGACCGCAGCCCACCAGTAGGCACAAAATGAGCAACAGGGGAATCCCTCGTTTCATGAAGATCACTCCTTTCTCGTTACGCAAAATGGATGGTCTGCCGATTCTATGTTCAGCATACAGGTGTGGTGTGACCACGGCGTGTCCGAATGAAAAAATGCAGGGACGACTGCATTTTTTTTAAGAAACCAGATGATTTAACGGTTTAATGTGATAAATGAAAGAGTACTTGCAAAATGATATTTTATGTATGTGAAAATTGCAAGATTTGAATGCATATCAAGTAAAAAATTCATAAATAATCTACATAATTGAATTTTCTGTTGACATATGCAAGATTTAATTTTATAATGTTCATAAATACGTGCAATATATGCAAGCGGTATATAAATATGCTTCATTTTGATGAAATTAGCTGGGACAATACCGCCATCATATTCCCACAGAGAGGTGTTAAGCATGACAAAAAAACCGAAGACATTGCCGCCGCTGTATGATCCCTCCTTTGAGCATGACAACTGCGGCATCGGGGCCGTGGTCAATATCGACGGAACCCGGGATTATGCCACCGTGGACAACGCGCTGGCCATTGTGGAGCGGCTGGAGCATCGTGCCGGTAAGGATGCCACTGGCGAAACTGGGGACGGCGTAGGTATCATGCTCCAAATTCCCCATGAATTTTTTAAGGCGGTCATGGAGGATATCGCTCTGGGGGATGCGCGGGATTACGGTGTAGGTATGTTTTTCCTGCCCCAGGAGGAGCTGCAGCGGAATCAGGCCAAAAAGATGCTGGAGCGGATCTGCGCCAAACGGGGCGTGGAGCTGATGGCCTGGCGTGAGGTGCCCACGGACCCGGAGGTGCTGGGACAGCGTGCCAGAGAATGCATGCCCTGCATCATGCAGGCCTTCTTCAAGCGGCCTGTAGGCTGTGAAAAGGGGCTGGAGTTCGACCGGAAGCTCTATGTGGTTCGCCGGGAGTTCGAGCAGAGCCATGAGGACACCTAGGTGGTGTCCATGTCCAGCCGGACCATTGTCGATAAGGGCATGGT
>CBCTLT010000086.1:0-6401 GCA_965147785.1 uncultured Oscillospiraceae bacterium | reverse complement strand
CCTCAGGTGGAAATTATCCCCCATACCTGCACCGATCCCCGGCCGGATTCGGAATTGTCCCAAAGCTGGGATCTGCTGCAAAAGGCCATCCACGCCACCTGGCCTCATGCTGTCGTGACCCCTTATCTCATGGTGGCTTGCACCGACTCCAGGCATTGGCGGGACATCTGTCCCAATGTCTACCGATTCTCCGCAAAGCAGGTGACCGGCGCCGAAAAAGCTACCGTTCACGGCAACAACGAACGGATTCGGATTGAAAACACGGTCAATGCCGCCAGGTTTTTCGTACGGCTCATGGAGCAGTGCTGATCTGGACGTATGGATTCTTCCTGCCAACCCGTTGCGTCACGTTCCGTTCTATGCTATGATATTGATTCAAAACAGCCCCATCACAGGAGTGACACATTATGCTGGACAAACTGAAGGTGGTGGAAAATCGCTACTTAGAATTGGGCGATATGTCCACTCGACCAGATTTTTACGATGACCCCAAACAGGCAGCCCGTCTGTTAAAGGAACAGCGGGATCTGGAACCCGTGGTCCAGGCCTATCGCAGCTATCTTAAGGAAAAGAAGAACATTGACGACCTGCTGGAGATGCTCTCCGAGCCCCAGGACCCAGAGCTTCGGGCCCTGTGTCAGGAAGAGCTGAACGAGGCCAAGGCAGCCCTGCCGCGATTGGAACAGGAACTTAAACTCCTTTTGCTGCCCAAGGACCCCAACGACGGCAAAAACGTGATTTTGGAGATTCGGGCCGGCGTGGGTGGAGAGGAAAGCGCGCTGTTTGCCCATTCCCTCTACCGGATGTACAGCATGTACGCCGAAAAACGGGGCTGGAATCTGGAGATCACCTCCCTCAACGAGACGGAGCTTGGAGGCATCAAGGAAGTCATCTGTATGGTTTCCGGCAGCGACGTCTATTCCAGGCTGAAGTTTGAAAGCGGCGTCCACCGGGTCCAGCGGGTTCCCGAAACGGAATCCGGCGGACGGGTCCACACTTCTACCGCCACAGTGGCAGTGATGCCGGAAGCAGATGAAGTGGAGGTCAACCTGAATCCTGCGGACATTAAAATGGAGGTCTTCCGCTCCTCCGGTGCCGGCGGCCAGCATATCAACAAGACCTCTTCCGCCGTTCGGCTCATCCATCTGCCCACGGGCACCGTGGTGGAATGCCAACAGGAGCGGAGCCAGATCCAAAACCGAGAAAAGGCCATGCGGATCCTGTACTCCCGGCTGTATCAGGCCCAGCAGGAGGCCCAGGCCGCGGAAGCCTCTGCGGAAAAGCGGAGCCAAGTTGGCATGGGTATGCGCAACGAGAAAATTCGTACCTACAACTTCCCCCAATCCAGAGTTACAGACCATCGCATCGGTCTGACTCTTTACAAGATCGGAGAGATCATGGACGGAGACCTGGATGAAATCATCGACGGACTGATCACCGCCGACCAGGCGGAGAAGCTGCAGCACAGTCAGGAGTCCCTATGAAAACAGAACTTTTGCGGGCCGATGCGCCCGATACCACAGCTCGTGCCGCAACGATCATCCGCAGTGGCGGACTCCTCGGCATCCCCACAGAGACAGTCTATGGTCTGGGGGCCAATGGACTGGACCCAGGGGCCGTAAACAAGATCTTTCTGGCCAAGGGCCGCCCCCAGGACAACCCCTTGATTTTGCATGTATACGGCCCGGAGCAGGTGTCCGATTTCTGCCATCACATTCCCGAAGATGCCTGGAATCTCATGGAACGGTTTTGGCCCGGTCCTTTGACGCTGGTGCTGCCCGCTCGGGATCTGGTTCCCCGGCAGACCACCGCCAGGCTGGACACCG
The DNA here is from genome assembly GCA_965147785.1 of uncultured Oscillospiraceae bacterium. Lineage (GTDB taxonomy): Bacteria > Bacillota > Clostridia > Oscillospirales > Oscillospiraceae > HGM13006. The sequence goes on along the minus strand of CBCTLT010000086.1, from coordinate 4,575 downwards.
TGGGCATCCGCTGTCCCGCCAATGAATTGACCCGGGCCATCATTCGTACCGCCGGCGTACCCATTGCGGCCCCATCTGCCAATACCTCCGGCAAACCCAGCCCCACCACTGCGGAACATGTGCTCCATGATATGAACGGGAAAATTGACGCCATTGTGGATGGCGGCCCTTGTTCCGTGGGGGTGGAATCCACCATAGTAGATCTCACCGGCTGCCGGCCCCGGCTGCTGCGGCCCGGCGGCATTGGCCCCGAACAGCTTCGGGAGGTTCTTGGCGTCCTGGACATTGACCAAGCTGTCTTAGGGGAAATCCCCCCAGGCGCTGTGGTACGAGCCCCCGGCATGAAATACACCCACTACACGCCGGCTGGAGAGGTTATCATCGTCACCGGTTCCGCCCGGGGGGCCGCCCAATACATCCTCCGGCACCTTGGCCCACAGGACAGAGTCCTGTGTTTTCAGGAGGAACTTTCCCTGTATCCTCAAGACGTTGCGCTTTCCTATGGCGAAGAGACCAGACCCGAGACTCTGGCCCATGGACTGTTCGCAGCCCTGCGGACATTGGACCGCAGCGACATCAAAATCATCTACGCCCGCTGTCCCACCGGAGGCGGCGTCACCTACGCCGTGGCCAACCGGCTGAAAAAGGCCGCAGGCTTCCATATCGTCGAAGGAGATGATATTCCATGATGATCCTCGGAATCACAGGGCCCACCGGCAGTGGAAAAACCACCGCACTGCAGCGGATTGAAGCCCGGGGCGGCTGCGTTCTCGATTTGGACGCAATCTATCACCAGCTGCTGAAAACCGACGACGATCTGCGGCAGGAGCTGAGCTGCAGATTCCCGGGGGTGATCCAGGACGGCGTATTGGACCGGAAGGCTTTGGGCAAGATAGTCTTTTCCGATCCCGACGCGCTTCAGGATCTCAACGCCATCACAGGAAAGTATATCCTTCGTGAGACGGATCGGCGGCTGGCTCAAGCAGAAGCCCAGGGCGTGGCTGTGGCAGCCATTGACGCCATCAATTTGCTGGAGGGGGAGCTGCCGGCTCGGTGCCGCTATACCATTGCAGTCACAGCGCCAGTAGAAATCCGGGTCCGGCGGTTGATGGAGCGGGATCACATCTCCGAGGACTATGCCCGGCTTCGGATCTCTGCCCAGCAACCCAATGAATACTTTTCCAGCCGCTGTGATTTTACCCTGTTCAACGACGCCGCTTCGCCGGAGGATTTTGCCCGCCAGTGCGACCGGCTTCTTGATATGATTTTAAAATAAGAAAGGAAGCTTTTTTATGCCTGAATCCAAATACAAAGCTCAGCGCAAAGCGCTGCTCTACAAGCCCCAGAACGGTTATGCTGTAATTTCTGAGGAGGACAAAAATGCCATGGGTGCCTACGCCCGCCGGTATATGGACTTTTTGGACGCCGCCAAAACAGAGCGGGAAGCCGTACAGGAAGCCGTCCGTCTGGCGGAGGCCCAGGGTTTCCGTCCCTACAGCCCCGATCTGGCCCTGACCCCCGGCACCAAGGTTTATCAGACTGTATGCGGGAAGGCCATCAACCTGGCAATCATCGGCAAGAAGCCGCTCTCTGAGGGTACCCGCATTTCCGCTGCCCACATCGACAATCCTCGTCTGGACCTCAAGCCCAATCCCCTCTATGAGGAGGATCAAATGGCCTTCTTTAAGACTCACTACTACGGCGGCATCAAGAAGTACCAGTGGACCACCGTGCCCATGGCGCTACATGGCGTTGTGGTCAAGCAGGACGGCACTGTGGTGGAGATCTCCATCGGAGAAAAGGAGGACGAGCCTGTCTTCATTGTGACGGATTTGCTGATCCATCTGGCGGAAGCCCAGATGAAGAAAACGCTGGCCACCGGCGTCTCCGGCGAGAACCTCAATGTACTGGTCGGCTCCATTCCCCTGCCCGAGGACGAGGAGGGCGACAGTGTCAAGCTGGCCATATTGATGTACCTGCAGGAGACCTACGGCATTGCGGAAGAGGATTTTCTGTCTGCGGAACTGATCATGGTCCCTGCCGCCAAAGCCCGTGAGCTGGGCTTTGACCGCAGTATGATCGCCGCCTACGGCCATGATGACCGAAGCTGTGCTTTCGCCGCTTTGGATGCACTGCTCTCTCTGGAGGATGTCCCCGAATACACCGCTGTATGCTGCCTGGCAGACAAGGAGGAAATCGGCTCCATGGGTATCTCCGGTATGGAGTCCCAGGCCTTTGAATATTTCATGGACTGCCTCTGCGATGGACAGGACGTCAAGCTGCGGGACTGCTTCAAAAACTCTCAGTGCCTCTCCGCCGATGTCACCAACGCCTTTGATCCCACCTATGCCGACGTCAGTGACAAGGCCAACAATGCTCACCTGAATTGCGGCGTCTGCTTTATGAAGTATACCGGCGCCCGGGGAAAATCCGGCTCTTCCGACGCTCCGGCGGAGTTTGTGGCCAAGATTCGCCGGCTGTGCAACAGCAACGGCGTGGTCTGGCAGATGGGTGAGCTGGGAAAGGTGGACGCCGGCGGCGGCGGTACAGTAGCCATGTACATGGCCAACCGGAACATCCTGACTTTGGACACTGGCGTACCCGTTCTTTCTATGCACGCCCCCATTGAGGTGGTCTCCAAGCTGGACTGCTATATGACCCAGAAGGCCATGAAAACATTTTATCAGGACAAGGAATAACACAAAGCAGGCTGTGCGCCAAGTCCGCACAGCCTGCTTTGGCAGCGTTTACACCACCAGCAATCAAATTTAGGGGGTTCCATCATGATAACGCTAGAATTAGCATTGGCAGAGGAACTGGAGATTTACACCAGAATCATTGACGCGGGCAGAGCGTTCCAGCAGGAACAGGGTTTTGTACAGTGGACCGAGGACTATCCAAACGCCGCCATCCTGCAGCAGGACATCCAGAACAGCAAGGGGTATGTGGTACGGGTGGACGATAAGGTGGCAGGCTACATGTACATCGATTTTGACGGAGAACCTGCCTATGCCCACATTGAAGGGGCCTGGCAGACGCCGGACAACTACGCCATGGTGCATCGTATGGCACTGGACCCGGCCTTTCGCGGCATTGGCTTGACCGGGACCGTCTTTGCGCTGATCGAAGCCCTGTGCCGCGAAAAGGGGATTCCCAGCATCCGCGTAGACACGGATTTCCCCAACAAACGAATGCAGCATATTTTGGAGAAATACGGCTTTGTACAGCGAGGCGTGATCTATTTTCAGGGCGGCGGAAAGCTGGCCTATGATAAGATGGTGGATTGATTTCACCTCTACAAAAAAGAAACATTCCAGGCGGTGCTATTTGACACACAGCCTGGAATGTTGTCATTTTAGTTTATCGTGGCCCACCGGGAGGTGGCATGCTAGGACCACCCGGGCCACCAGGAGGCGGCATTCCCGGTCCACCAGGTCCACCGGGAGGAGGACCTCCGGCAGGCATAGGCGGCACCTCTACTGGACGGGATTCCGTGGAAAACTCCACCACAACCCCCTCCATACCGCCGACAAACACCATTTTTCCTTCCACGTTGCCCTTGGCGTCAATGGTGCCCTCATAGCAGCGAATCAGGCCGCCCTGTTCGATCCGGAAGGAAAAGGCCCCATCCTCCACCTGGGCCGGCTCCAAAAACGGTACCGTTGCCCACTGTCCCGGTGCAATATCCACCCGGGCGGTCTGGGCCTCAAAGTCGATGGTGGTCTCCCGTTCCGCTCCCGGGGTATGCTCATAGACCATATATGCCACAAAAATCGGGCAGAGACAAACGTCTCCGCCCGTCTGTATTTTATTATAGCTTTTCCCCAATAGCGCCGCAAGAAAAACCCTTTATCGGGACATAAATGCAACAATTTCGTCCCATTTGGCGCTGACAGAGCCCTGAACAAATCCGGGCTTTCCGCCGCCCCGGCCGTTCAGGGTCCGGTTGAGCTCCTTGACCCAGTCCCGAAGATCCCCGCCGGGCAGTCCCACGGCGTATTTATAGCCGCTGGTCTCATCCCCGGAAAACACCGCCGCCCGGCCGCCGCAGGTCTCCTGAATGGCGATGGCCGCCCGACGTACCCCGTCCGGCGTCAGCCCCTCCATTTGGACAAACACATCGCCCTTTCCATGGAGTTCCTGAGCCTTTGCAGCAAACTGGGCGTTTTCCATGGCAAAAATTTGTTGTTTTTTGGCTTCCAGCTCTGCCGCCAAATTCTCCACCGCTTTCGCCGTCTCCCGGACTTTGGCGGACAGCAACTGGGACACCCGGCGATTTTGGGCTACAATGTCGCTGAGATAGGCATAGGCCCTACCGCCGGAAAGCATCTCTACCCGGACGCCGCTGTGAAACTTTTCCACATTTAAAAACTTTACCAGCCCAATCTCTCCAGTCCGACGGACATGAGTGCCGCAGCAAGCGCAGATATCCGCCCCCGGCACCTCCACGATCCGCACCCGGCCCGTCAGCTCCTTTTTGCTGCGATAGGGGATCTTTTGCAATTCCTCGGGAGATGGATACCAGCACCGGATGGCCACATCCTGCCAGATTCTCTCGTTGACTTCCCGCTCCAC
>CBCTLT010000085.1:0-6421 GCA_965147785.1 uncultured Oscillospiraceae bacterium | reverse complement strand
TTTTTCACAAATCCGGATTCGGTTTTCTTAAAAATATTGGATTCCAAAATTCCCGAGATTGCGGTATGATAGATGCATGTATTTCCCGTCGAAAGGAAAATCTGTCATGCGCGCAAAAACCATTTCTCTGGCATTTCGGGCCAGCCTTCCCGTCATGGCCGGCTATCTGGTTCTGGGACTGGGCTTCGGCGTTCTGCTGCAGGCCCAGGGCTACGGAATCTTGTGGTCCCTTCTGATGTCTACCACCATCTACGCCGGTTCCATGCAATACGCCGCCCTGGATTTAATTTCCGGTGGAGCCAGTCTCATTACCACGGCCCTGATGACCCTGATGATCAACGCCCGTCACTTCTTCTACGGGCTGAGTATGCTGGACAAATATCAGGACACCGGGAAGCGAAAACCCTATCTGATCTTTGCCCTCACCGATGAGACCTATTCTCTGGTGTGCTCTCAGGTTCCCGCCGAGGCAGAGCCAAACTCCTATTATTTCTGGGTGTCCCTGCTGGATCAGCTCTATTGGATCGCCGGTAGTGTGCTGGGCAGTCTTCTGGGGTCTGTGCTGCCCTTTGATTCCACCGGCATGGATTTTGCCATGACAGCCCTGTTCGTGGTCATCTTTGTGGAGCAGTGGCTCTCCGCCAAAAGCCATATTCCAGCCCTGCTGGGGCTGGGTATTTCCCTGATCTGCCTGCTTATTTTGGGACCGGATCGGTTTGTGATCCCCGCCATGGTGCTCATTACCCTGGTGCTGGCTGCACTCCGAAAAAAGCTGGAGGTGACGGACCATGGGGAATAACATCCATACCCTGCTGCTGATCCTGGTGATGGCCGCCGTGACCATGGTGCTACGTTTTCTGCCCTTCTGGGTCTTTCAAAGCCAGGAAAAACGGCCTGCCGTTATCACTTATCTGGGCACCGTCCTGCCCTATGCCGTCATGGGGATGCTGGTGATCTACTGCCTTAAAAACGTCTCCCTGATGGCCGCCCCCCACGGAATTCCCGAGTTTTTGGCGATTTTGGCGGTGGTACTGCTCCATCTCCTGCGCCGCAACACCCTGCTGAGTATTTTTGGCGGCACCGCCATCTATATGGTACTTGTTCAGTTCGTATTTGCATAACCATTTCCGGCAAAAAGGAGGATATTATGAAACTGCTTTCCCTGGGTAAAACCGGCATTACAACCCCACAAAACGCCTTTGGCGCCCTGCCCATCCAGCGCACGGATCTGAAGACCGCAGTCAAGCTGCTGCGCCACGCCTATGACGGCGGCATGACCTTCTTCGACACAGCCCGGGCCTACTCCGACAGCGAAGAAAAACTGGGCGCAGCCTTTGACGGAATGCGGGATCGGATCTTTATCGCCACCAAGACTCATGCCACCACCCCAGAGGTCTTCTGGTCAGATCTGGAGACCAGCCTGAAAAATCTTCGGACCGACTATATTGACCTCTATCAGTTCCATATGCCCGCCCAGTGCTTCCGTCCGGGAGACGGCACCGGCATGTACGAGTGCATGCTAGAAGCCAAGGCCCAGGGCAAGATCCGCCACATCGGTATGACCAACCACAGAATCCTGGTGGCCATGGAGGCGGTGGAATCCGGGCTCTATGAGACCATGCAGTTCCCCTTCAGCTATCTGGCCTCCCAGCAGGAGCTGGATCTGGTGCAGGCCTGCAAGGACAAGGGCATGGGCTTTATCGCCATGAAGGCTCTGGCAGGAGGTCTCATCACCAATTCCGCCGCCGCCTTTGCTTACATCTCTCAATTTGACCACGTACTCCCCATCTGGGGCATTCAGCGGGAGCATGAACTGGAGGAGTTCCTCTCCTATATGGACAATCCCCCGGCCCTGACCCCGGAACTTCAGGCTGTGATTGACGGAGACCGGAAAGAGCTGGTGGGCGATTTCTGCCGGGGCTGCGGCTACTGTATGCCCTGCCCCATGGGCATCGAGATCAGCTCCTGCGCCCGGATGAGCCTGATGCTCCGCCGTGCTCCATCAGCGGCCAGCCTGACGCCGGAGTCCCAGGCGATGATGCAGAAGATCGAGACCTGTCTCCACTGCGGGCAATGTTCCAGCAAATGTCCCTACGGGCTGGATACGCCGGCCCTGCTGGAGAAGAACTACGAGGACTATAAAAAAGTGCTGGCCGGAGAGGTCAGCGTGGGTTGAGCAAAAAAATGGAGTCTGTCTCGCAATTTGAGACAGACTCCGTTTTTTAGATCGCCTTGGTGGCTTCCCGCAGCCAGGATTTTTCTTCTTCGGTAAAATAGGGGGACAGCGTCTGAAATACCTTCTGGTGATAGGCATTGAGCAGTTCTTTTTCCTGTGCCGTCATTTCCTCCGGCAAAATGGCCTCCAGCTCGAAGGGGCACATGGTCAGCGCCTCAAAACCCAGGAAGGTTCCGTACTCATTTTTCTCTTTTTCCACGCAAAGCAGCAGATTCTCCAGCCGGATGCCGTATTTCCCCTCCAGATAGAGTCCCGGTTCGTCGGAGGTAATCATGCCTGGCTCCAGAGGCGTGTCCGGCCCATGGCCGGATGCAGAGCGATACCGGATGTTCTGAGGCCCCTCATGAACCCCCAGCAGATACCCCACCCCATGGCCGGTACCATGATTGTAGTCCAAGCCTTCGTCCCACAGGGGCTTTCTGGCGATGTAGTCCAGATTCGCTCCGGAGCACCCCGCCTTGAACTTGGCTGCCGCCAAATTCAGATGTCCCCGCAGCACCAGGGTGTAATAATGTTTCATCTCCTGGGTCAGCGGGCCCAGGACAAAGGTCCGGGTCACATCGGTGGAGCCCTCCAGATAGTGTCCGCCAGTGTCCGACAGCACAAATCCCTCCGGTTTCAAGGTTGCGTCGGATTCCTCCGTGGCGGAATAATGGACGATGGCCCCATGGGGTCCATAGCCGAAAATAGGTGCAAAGCTGGGCTCCAGATAGTGCTCCTGCTCCGCCCGAAGCTGCTCCAGCTTGTGAGCTGCGGAAATTTCCGTAATAGGTTCCCGTCCCACATGCTCCTTGAGCCACTTCATAAACCGGGTCAGAGCCACGCCGTCCTTGATGTGGGCCAGCCGCTCATTCTCCTGTTCCGCCTGGGTTTTCACCGCCTTGGGATACTCCGTGGGATTCGCCCCTTCCACAATCTGTACCGCAGCGGGAATGCTCTTTACAATGGCATAGCTGGCCTTGGTGGGATCGATCAGCACACGGCTGCCCCCAGGCAGTTCCTTGACCGCCGCAAACGCTTCCAGATAGGGCCGGAAGGTAATGCCGTCCGCCTCCAACGCTCCACGCAGCTCCGGAGAGAATTTTGCTTCATCCGTATACAGCCGGATGCCAGCAGCGTCCAGGATCAAAAAGCCCAGCACCACCGGGCAGCTCTCCACATCATCCCCCCGAATATTGAGCAGCCAGGCCAGGTCGTCCAGAGAGGTCAGAATGTAGCAGTCTGCGCCGGCCTTTTCCACGTCCTGCCGCAGCGCTGCCAGCTTGTCCTTCCGGGTCCGGCCCGCATAGGCCGTATCCAGCTCCCAAGCCGGTGCCGTGGGTAGGGCAGGCCGATCCTTCCAAATCTCTCCCACCAGATCCCGGTCATATACCAGCTTTACGCCTCGGTCGGTCATAGCCTGTTCCAATCCCCGGCCTGTCTCCAGCATCATGGTTCGCCCGTCAAAGCCCAGAACCTGTCCGGCATGAAGATGGGCTGCCAACCACTCCCGCACGGTGGGCACTCCCGGTTCTCCCATCTTGCACAGCTCGATGCCAGTGCCCGCAAGCTGCTGGGCGCCCTGCAGGAAGTATCGGCCATCGGTCCACAATCCGGCCCAATTCTCCGTCACCACCAGGGTTCCGGCCGAGCCGGTAAAGCCGGACACATAGTGCCGGCACTTAAAATAATCTCCCACATATTCCGCCCCATGGAAATCGTCCGTGGGGATCACATAGGCGTCGATTCCGGCCCCGGCCATGGCAGACCGCAGCTCCAGCAATTCCTTTCGCATGATGAAAACCCTCTTTCTCATGGTTGTTTCAAGGGTAGTATACGCCCATTTCGTCAAAAGTGCAAATGTTTGTTAAAAGAGGACTGCCACAGCAAAAGCCGCGGCAGTCCTTTTATCCAGATGTTTTAAGGCGTTACCACAATTTCACCCACATAGCTTCCCGGTGCATCCACCACAGTACCATTAACCGTGATGGTTCCGCATACCTTGCTATCCTTGGAGAAGGCCAGACCTGCCAGATAGCTGGTTCCAGTCACATTCCACACGGAACCATCCTCCAGGCTCAGTTTCACCGGGTTATTGACCGCAGGGGCCGGCGTGTTTTTCAGCCGACCGGCGTAGAGATACGCCTTGGGGTCGATAATCTTATAATCTGCTGCCGTTTTTGCATCCCAAGGATTGTCCTGCTCAAACACCGTGCCGCCAGGCGCTACCGTGCCATCGGCAAACAGGTGATTGGCGTTGGAGGAGGAAACGACGCCCGTGAGGATGGTATTCTTCAGCGTGACGCTAAGGCCATGCTTTGACCCATAGACAGAGTTAAAAATATCACCCTTCAGCGTCTCATTAGTAAACACCGCCGTAGAATCCGGGATCTCCTGCTGGGCCGGCGCCACAGTGGACCAATCGTCCTCCTGCATGGGCACCTCATATTTCCGGGTGACGATACCGCCGGCATCATCGCTCTCCAGCTGCTGGATCAGCACACCGCCATCCCCCAGCTTCAGCGCCGCATCCTTCATGTCGATATGGACATAGGCGCCGGATTTGATCTGGAAGGCGCACTTCTCAATGTCGTAGGAGCCGCCCTCAATGAAGAGCTGTCCACCACGGGCTTGGTGCCACATGGCCAGGGCCCGGCCTGCCTTACCGGTGACGTTTTTAAAGGTCATGGGCTGAACGCCGGTGCAGATCAACAGATAGTCAGGAGAATAGAACTGGCAGTCCTCGAAGGTATCCACCACGCCGCCGTCGCCATAGGCAATATAGCCGCTGCCGCCCATAGTGTAGCCCCAGGTTTTTCCGGCCACCGTCTTGGTGGCAGTATAGGTTTTCCCGGGCTGCGCTTCCTCCAGACGGCCCACACCGGCCAGCACGTTTTTGACCGTCAGGGACGTGGGGGGATGGCCAGAATCCGTGGAGAGGGGCGCCCAGTTGTCCGCCACAACAATGCAGTTTTCATAGGTCACCTGGCCGGCATCCAGCACATTGGTCGCCCGGCAGTTTCCAATGAGGCCCAGTGCAAAGGGCACGGATTTCATCATGGGCACAGACAGGCTGCGGAAATCCTCGTCAAAGGGATCCGCGTCGATGGAATCAATGACGGAATCCTTCACCTGGAGATGGCTTTCCCCGCCACACCAGACCGCAGAGCGGATGGCACCCTCCACATGGATTCTGGAATTCTCCACCGTAACATCCGCGTCGCCGGTGGTCATAATCCCTGCGCCGTAACCCTGGAAGTCGTTTCCGCCATGGCCCACAAAGGAGAGGTCCGCCCCCTCAATGGCATATTTGCCGCCGGTCACCATGACACCGTTGAACAGATGCTGATGATCGTCGATCTTCAGGCCTTCGGCCTTGCTGCCGTCGGCCGTACCTGCCAGAATCGCCGCCTTTACGGACTTATTTTCCTCAATGGCCCCGTCCTTGACAAACAGCGCGGCACGGAAGTGGTGGGTATGTACGCCCCCAGGACCGCCGGTGGTCTTGGTATAGGCATCAGTGACCGTAAGGGTCACGTTCTGATAGGTACCAGGCTTCATGTTGGTTCCCACCCCGGAAACCGTCATGGTCAAATCCTTTCCCGGCGCTGCCACATAAAGTTCTGTTTCCCCAATGGTCAGGGAATCCAGCTGAACCGTTTCCGGCACCAGCTTCAAACAGGGAAGGCCTTCCGTTCCGGACTTCATGGCCTCCACCAGCTGGGCACAGGCTTCATCCAAGGAAGGACCAGCAGGAACATAGGCCGTCTCCAGCTTTTTCAGCTTGGCCGCCTTTTCCGCCATGATCTTTCGGTCCTGGGCCTCCATGGGTGCCTGGGCCTTGAGATAGAACTTGCCATCCTCCTCCACTGGTTCAATCAGCTCCAGGTTGTAGCACAGGGCCACAGCCTCCTTGTGCTGAACTTCGGCAAAATCCTCCAGTTCCGCAGGATCGCCGGGCTTGGTGGGTCCCATGGGCGGCGGTCCTCCCGGACCACCAGGACCACCGGGGCCACCAGGACCGCCAGGGCCTCCCGGTCCTCCCATGGGCATGCCCGGGCCGCCAGTGCCTCCAGGACCACCAGGGCCTCCCATAGGCATTCCCGGGCCGCCAGGACCACCGGGGCCTCCCATGGGCATTCCCGGGCCGGGGTCCATTACTTTTTTGAACAGACTCATCTGGTATTCCTCCTTTTGGAATTTGTC
>CBCTLT010000084.1:0-6460 GCA_965147785.1 uncultured Oscillospiraceae bacterium | reverse complement strand
GAATACATAAACTACAGCCACAAAGCAGATCAAAAACACCACAAGGCCAGTGCGAAAGCGATAGATTCTATCCATGGAATCCTCCAATCCGAGAGATATGGGCCGACAAGAAGTAAAACAACAGGCACAGGATCAGGCCTGCCACCATTTCCGGCAAAAACACCGTAACCAACGCTACAGCGGGAATTACCCCGGAAAACACGGACACCAGGACATAAAGTCCCTCCGTCAGAAGCAGCGCCGAAGCACAGATACACAGCGCCGTTTTGATTCCCCGCAGCAGGAACCGCTCCGTGATCAATCCCGCCAGGGCTCCAGTTACCGTCAGCGCCACAATGCACCAGGCGCCATAATAACTCATTTCTGTACTCCAAGCCCAGATGCAGCCTCCAGCCAGCCCGAAGATACATCCCCGCTGGGACCCTTCGAACAGACTGATGCAAGCCACCGCCACAGGCATGGCGCTGGGAACAAAGCCAAGGTTTAAATTTCCGAATACCGACGTCTGCAGCAACTCTGCCAAGATCAGCAGCAGGGCGTACAGCGTCATTTTGATGCGAAAGAGCGTCTTGCTGGACATGCTTGCTCCTTTCCAGGCTCAGTCGTTGACGTCAAAGGACTTGATGATAAATACCTGCTCTACACTGCTAATATCCACCGTGGGGGTGATTACAGCATACTTTGCCACATTCACCTCGTCGTCGCCCACATCGGTCACGTTGCCGATCACCAGTCCTGCAGGATAGATATCACCGTCACCGGAGGTAAGCAGTTGGTCTCCGTTCCGAATGGTGGCGGAGGAGCTGATATAGCTGGCCCGCAGGGTTCCCTGCCGCATGAGCTCAAAATCGCCCTGGGCAATGCAGCTGTAGCCGCTGCCAAAGATATATGCGCCGATTTCAGAGGTGGTATCCAAAATGGTGGTAACGGTGGCCCAGCTGCTGCCGGTTTCGGTGATCAGTCCCAGCACCTGGCCGTCGGCAGTAATAGCGCACATTCCCGCTTCCAGTCCAGCCGAGGCTCCCTTGGAAATGGTCATGACACTGCCATAGCCGGAGCTGTCCCAGGAAACCACATTGGCAATCTCAAAGGTATAGTCTGTATGCTTCTCCGCCAGATTCAGCAGGCTGCGGAAGTGTTCGTTCTCCTCCTTGTAGGTCTGGGAGTTTCGAATATCCTGATTCAGTTCCGCCAGCTCCACCCGAAGCTGTTCATTTTCTGCGGACAGCATCTCATAGCCAAACATATAATTGTACAGCCGCTCCGCCTGCCGGACCAAAATAGTGGTTGCGTTTTTTACCGGCGTCATCACCGTGGATACCGCGTTATTCATCGGCGACGCCTTACCCGGCCGCAGGATGATATAGCCCATGGTCACCAGAGCCGCCAACACCGCCAGCACCAGCACTACCCGAAGTCTCGTATTAAAAAATCTTTTCATAATCAGGCCTCCAGCACGGAAATCCCGGCGTCCCGGAGCATCAGAGCCGCAGCGCACAGCGGCAGCCCCATCACATTATAATAGTCCCCCACCAGCTTTTCCACAAACAGCGAGGCGTATCCCTGGATGCCATAGGCTCCGGCCTTATCCATGGGCTCCCCCGTGGCAATGTAGGCCTCGATTTCCGCATCCGTCAGTGTCCGGAGGAATACCTCCGTCTCCTCGCAGTGGCTCCGCATCTGGCCGTCCTTCCATACTGTGACGCCGCTAAGGACCAGGTGGCTGCGGCCGGAAAGCCGTTTTAGCATGTCTCTGGCGTCAGCCGTATCTTTCGGTTTTCCCAAAATGGCGCTGTCCAACACCACCACGGTATCCGCAGACAAAATCACCGCAGTCTCGTTCAAGGCATCCGCAACGGCCTGGGCCTTGATACGACTCAGCCGCATTACCTGTTCCCGGGGCGAAAGACCGGGAACCAGCGTTTCGTCCACATCCGCCGCCTGGACGGTAAACTTTAGTCCGATCCGCTCCAGCAGCTCTCTGCGCCGGGGTGATCCGGAGGCCAAAATCAACTTGTTGCAATTCATGGGTCAGTTCCTCCATCGCAAGGGGTCGTCATTCAACGCCGCGAAGATACAGCCCCCGGGTGCTGACACCGGGATCAAAGGTACCTCCCTGGAGATGCTCCTGGAGCACGGCGTTGACCTGTTGGTCGTTTTCCGTGGTAAAGCTCAGCCGCAGGCCCCAGAGGCCCAGTCCGGTCAGCTCCGAAAGCTTGTCTCTCCAATAGAGCTTTCGGCTGTTATAAATGACGGTGCGGCAGGTATTTCCATCCCGCAGGACTGGGAAACGGCTGCCGGTACGGTCCACCAATCCGGTCCTGCTGCTGCCGCAGGTACAAGTGCCGGTGCGGCTGTGGATAATGCAGTTTTCTGTAATCATCAACGGCAAGCGTCCATAGGCCATCAGCTCCATGGGCACAGGCTTGGACAGATCTCGGATCTGGGGTATGGTCAGTTCAAAGGACGCCGTTAAAGATGCCAGGCCCAGTTCCGCATAGAGGTTGGCGGAACCAGAATTGAACACATTGAGTCCAAAATCTCCCCGCAGGGTAAAACCCGCCCGGCGCACCGGATCAATCATGCCCAGATTGCCGATCAGGACTTCCCGGATGCCCAAGGTTTTTGCCTTCGCCAGCTGCCGGAACACAGAATCCCACTGTTCCTCCGTAATGACCCGGGGCAAAACGGCACATATCGGTACGGACTGCAGCGCAGCGGTCACACTGGGATGGCCGGATACCACCAGATACAGCGGCATATACAACACCGCCGGCTGGAAATTCAGAAGTTCCCGGGTGATCTGGCCGACAGACTGAATGCTCACCGTAAAAACCGGCTTTCCCTGATAGGAGGAGTAAACTGCCGGCTGCGCAAAGGAGCCTTCTCTGGTCTGAGGCACCTGCCCCCGTACTGCCGACAGACGACTCAGCACATCCCGGCGAAGGGCATTGATGGCAGAGGCGGACAATGTCAGCCCCGGCTCCAGTTCCAGTTGCAGATCCGTAAGATAATATGGCGTACCGCCGGTCTTTTGCAGTCGGTCCACCAAATCCTGCTGGGTTAAGGCTCTGGTTCTGGCCGGTTCCGGCATAGGTCCCGCACTCTGGGCCCAGTACCCCTTCTCGTCTATGGCCGTCAGGGTGGCCGGCATTCCATAGCGCACCGTCATCTGAAAGCGCACCGGCACCCGGCGAAGCTCCGCGTTTTCATAGGTGGCTCTGGCTCGAGCAAACAATGCCCGGTCCGTCTCCTCCTCCTGGCGGGTCCCAAACATTTTCTCTCCCTTGCGACCCGTAAAATAGCCGTCGGTAAAGCCCTGTCGTGAAAACACCTTTCGCAGTTCCTGGAGCTGCTGCGCCGTCACCTTCCGGCCCATGGCCGCATCCTTATAGATTTTTGTGGCAATGGCCACATATTCCGCTCGCTTCATACGGCCCTCGATCTTGACGCAAGCCACGCCCATCTGCTCCAGTTCCCGGAGATAGCCCACCAGACAGTTGTCCTTCAAACTCAAGGGGTAGCGGTTTTCATTCCGGTCAAAGCCATAGGCCATTCGGCAGGGTTGGGCACACTGGCCTCGATTGCCGCTGCGGCGACCGATGACGGCAGACATGTAGCACTGTCCAGAATAACACATACACAGAGCCCCATGAACAAATACTTCCACCTCAATGGGACTTTCCCGGCAAATCGCGGCAATCTGATCCCGGTTCAGTTCCCGGGCTAAAACCACCCGGCTGATGCCCAGCTCCGCCGCCTTTCTCACCCCCGCCAGATTGTGGACCGCCATCTGGGTGCTGGCATGGATGGGCATATCAGGGGCCATCTGGCGCACCAGGCGTAAAATTCCCAGATCCTGCACCAAAATCGCGTCAACGCCAGCCCGCCGTGCCTCCAGAATCACCTGGCCGGCATCCTTCAGTTCCCGGTCCAGCACCAAGGTATTGAGGGTCAGGTAGACCTTGACACCCCGCACATGGCAATAGCTGACGCTCTGCCGCAGCTGCTCCTCTGTGAAGTTCTTTGCATTCATACGGGCGTTAAAGGTCCCGTAACCCAGATAGACGGCGTCGGCCCCGTTCTGTACCGCGGCGATCAACGCATCGCTGGAACCGGCCGGGGATAGCACTTCAAGCATAATGTTACCTCATTTATATTTAGAATGGACCAATCGGCCCCTGGCTTATGCAAATCCAGTTTGAACTATTATTATACCACATTTCCCCCACATACGAAACCCCTAAAGCTCCAAATCTTGTCGGAATTTCGTGGAATCAAATAAAGCGCGTCCCCATTTCACAGAAAATGGGGACGCAAATCCGCGTTACTTATGTTCGTGACCCGAGACTCAGCTATGTGCCAGCCAAATGATTCTCATATCTTTTTCCGGCTTCTTCCCAATTAATTACATGAAATATAGCATCCAGATATTCTTGTCGCAGATTACGGTATTTAAGATAATAAGCATGCTCCCATACATCGATGTTCAGAATAGGACAAATTCCTTTTGGAATCGGCGTCTCCTGATTCTGTGTCGTAAAAATGCATAAGCGGTTTCCACAGGTTCCAAGCCACGCATACCCAGAACCAAACACCCCTTTTGACGCCTCCATCATTTCTCTCTGAAATGTTGCATAATCTCCAAATTCTCTGTTTATTGCCTGTTTTAAGGCTCCAACAGGCTGTTGCTCTGAATCCGGAGAAAGTCCCGCAAAGTAAAATGCATGATTAAATACCCCACCCGCATTTCGGAGTATCGGAATCCGAATGCTCTCTGGATAGCGATTTACGGCGCAGAGTAGCTGCTTTAGCTCCAATCTTTGCAAGCGTGGGCACGTAGCCAAAGCCTTATTTAGTCCCTCCACATAGGAAGCAAAGTGTTTGTCATGGTGTAAATGCATGGTTTCTGCATCCAAAAACGGTTCTAAGGCATCATAGGCATACGGTAACGGCGGAAGTTGAAACGGATACATACAAACCCTCCTTTGCCCAGCCTATGCCGTCACAAGAGAAAAAGTACCCGAAGCAGCACATACTGCTCCGGGCCTAAATTTATTTTGTACGATCCGTAAAGGGAATCTTTTTTTCACCAGCCAGGTTGGAAAAGCGCCGCTTCACCCGCTCCCAGCTGTCTCCCGCATTTTCTACCGCGCTTTTCCGGAGATAGATGGCGCCTCCGGCAGTCTCCATCCGAATGACTTCGTCCTCCAGAGGCTTTTTCCGCAAACGTCCAGCCGTTTCCTGGATCCGCTCCACATCGAAGGCGGTAATGCTGCTCTTTGCCATATCATTTCCTCCCGTCATAGGCTACGTTCACTATAGCCCATTCCGCAGAAAAATACAAGCAGAACTTGTCCATATGCCGAAAAACCCGTTTGTTTTCCATGGTTTCCTGTTTTTCTTGAAAATCTTGCAGAACCTCTTGCAATCCCATGGAAATATGGTAAAATAGGTGGGCAATCAAAACATATTTTAATAGTAAGGAGTGTTTGTTGTTGGAAACCTGGTTTCTGGTTGGCTTCGTCGGCGCCGTGGTTGCACTGCTGTTTGCAATGTTTCAGCGTAGCGTCGTCATGAAGCACTCGGAAGGCAACGACAAAATGGTCGAGATCGCACAGGCGATTCGGGAAGGCGCTAATGCTTATCTGAAGCATCAGTATCTGACCGTAGCCAAGGTCTTTGCCGTTGTGTTCGTGGTCCTTCTCATTATGGCTTTTGCCACGGGCGGCGAGATGCTGTCCAAATTCACCCCCTTTGCCTTTGTCACTGGCGGCATCTTCTCTATGCTGGCCGGCTTCATCGGCATGAAGATCGCCACCAACTCCAATGCCCGTACCGCGCAGGCTGCCTCTGAAAGCCTCAACAAAGGCCTTCGTGTGGCATTCTCCTCCGGTTCCGTTATGGGCTTCACCGTGGTGGGCCTGGGCCTGCTGGATGTGACTATGTGGTTCTGCATCCTGCATTTCGGCTTTGGTATTGATGAGCCCATTACACTGGGCAACATCATGGTCATGAACGGCATGGGCGCTTCCTTTATGGCCCTGTTTGCCCGTGTGGGCGGCGGTATCTACACCAAGGCCGCTGACGTGGGCGCTGACCTGGTGGGCAAGGTCGAGGCTGGTATCCCCGAGGATGACCCCCGTAACCCCGCCACCATCGCCGACAACGTGGGCGATAACGTAGGTGATGTGGCTGGCATGGGCGCTGACCTGTATGAGAGCTATGTGGGCTCCATTCTGGCCACCTTCGCGCTGTCCGCCACCGCCGGCTACGGCTTTAAGGGCATGCTGCTGCCCCTGATGATCGCCGTGGTTGGTATGCTGTGCTCCCTGTTCTGCTCCTTCCTGGTTCGTACCAAGGAGAATGCAACCCAGAAGTCCCTGCTGACTTCTCTGCGTACCGGTACCTATGCCGCTGCCATCTTGGCTGCCATTCTGGCCGCTGTTCTGACCTATGT
>CBCTLT010000083.1:0-6462 GCA_965147785.1 uncultured Oscillospiraceae bacterium | reverse complement strand
GGCTGCCGTTGGCATCATAATCCGTAAAGGTAACGCCAGCATTGGTCAGAGCAGTATCCAGAGCGTCACGGACACTGGAGATGTATGTATCCGCGTAGGTGTAATAGAAAACGGAAACTTCGCCGCCGGATGCGGTAGCGGTATCCGCAGTGGAGCCGGCTGCCTCAGCAGAGGTTTCGCCGGTGCTTTCGGCAGCAGTAGAGCCTTCCGAAGAACCGCAGGCGGCCATGGAAAGGATCATGCAAAGTGCCAGAAGCATTGCAAGGAATTTTTTCATGTTCATTGTAAAGATCTCCTTCGATCGTGAATTTCACGGCGCACTGTTTGGGCAGCGCCATGATTGCTGCAGAGAGACATCTGCTATAGGGATAATAGCATAGGTTTTATGAAAAAACAATAGTTTTTTTCCAAATTCGGCAGATTCATTTAGTATGAATTGACAGAAGAATCGGCAAAAAATGTTAACAATTAAGAACAAGTGTCCGCGATAGAAAGACGAAAATGGCGTAAAACCGAAAAAAACCAGTGCAAAAAGCGCTAAATCGACAAAAGGACACAAAAGTTCCACAGGAAAAACATATATATGCAGAAAAATTACGAAGAATGAAATAATATACAACTAGAAGGGAAATCCCAGCGCTAAGGCTGCTGAAAATGGGAGAGATAGTCCATAATCAGCGCTGCACACCCGGCAGTGTCCTCTAGCCCCAATTGGCATACCGGAACATCCAGTGGTTCGTCCGTCATGATGGCCAGCAGCTGTTCCGGCGGTGCGATCAGCGGTCGCTGAAGGACCGCCCTGTGGATCTCGATCTTAGGATAATGGCTTTTTTTGTAGCCCTCTGTCAAAACCAGATCCACCTGAGGCAGACGGGAGATGATCTCCCTCAGAGAAAGCTCTTCCTGGGGGCGTTCGATCAAAGCAAATTTCTCGCGGTTGGATATGGTCACTACGTCAGCCCCTGCTGCGGTAAAGCGGTAGGTATCTTTTCCGGGCTTGTCCATTTCAAAGTGATGGGCGTCGTGTTTCAGCACTGCCAGACGCAGGCCGTTTGCCTTTAAAACGGGAATCAATTTTTCGAGAAACGTGGTTTTTCCTGTGCCGGATTTCCCCACAAAGGTGATGACAGGGACAGAATCAGGATTCATGGCGTTGGCTCCTTTCATAAGTTCCAGGCATTTGACAGCAATGCAGTTCCCTGACGGATTTCTTGGTCGGTGAGGCCTCCGAAGCCCAGCAGGATAGTGCTTCGGTATTCCGTGGGAATCTCGCCTAAAAAATAGGGGGAGACCGGATAAACGCCTACCCCAGCCGCAGCGGCAGAAGAGACAAGGTCCTGCTCTGTCTGTCCGGTGTGGACGCGCAGGGTCAGGTGATGTCCCGCAGGCTCTCCCAAAATTTCTAGGCTGGAGGAAAACGGGGAAAGGGCGTCCACCAGACATTGCCGCCTAGCCCGATAATAGATGCGCATACGGTTGACATGGGTTTCGAAGTGGCCGGTGGTCATAAATTCCCGTAGTACCGCCTGTTCAAAGCCGGAAACGGTGGAGGAAAAGCCGGTATAGCGCTGCTGAAACTGCTCCAGCAATAATGGCGGCAGAATCATATAGCTGATGCGCAGGCCTGGAGCGACGCTGCGGGAAAAGGTGCCCAGATAAATAACACGACCTTGGGTGTCGATGCTCTGGAGAGAAGGGATGGGCCGGGAGGAATAGCGGAATTCGGAGTCGTAGTCGTCCTCAATGATATAGCGGTTTTCCCCTTCCGTGCTCCAGCGGAGCAGGGCGGTACGCTGACCGATGGGCATGGCAAAGCCCAGGGGATACTGGTGGGAAGGGGTGACATATACCAGCACGTTGTCCCGCTGAGGAAGTGCAGCCAGGGAGATTCCATCAGAGCCCACCGGAATGGCGCAAAGATCGTGGCCCATGCGGGAAAATAGCGCATGGGCGTGGTTGTAAAGGGGATTTTCCACGCCCAGTGTAAACCGGTTCGGAAGAATATAGGACAGCATGAATAACAGATTGTCGCTGCCGGCCCCCATAATGATCTGGTCTGGAGCACAGCGGACGCCTCTGGCACGGTAGAGATATGCAGCAACCGCCTCCCGCAGCCCGGGATCTCCCTGCTGTGGTGTCCGGAGGAGCAACTGCTGGTCGTACTCATTAAAGCAGCTCTTCAGCAGCCGTCGCCATACGCCGAAGGGAAACTGCTGCCTGGCCATGCCGGAAGGAGAAAAATCCACCGTAAATGGCTTGACCACGGCGGAAGGCCGGACGGGAGCCGGTGCATAGGGCTCCCGGTGAGAGGGCAACTGACCGGTTTCCAGCACAAAAAAACCCCGGCGAGGCTGGGACAAAATGAACCCCTCGGCTTCCAGCTGCGTATAAGCGCCGTCCACCGTATTGACGGAAATCCCCAGCCGCTCTGCAAGTTTGCGTTTGGAAGGCAGTTTTTCCCCTGTTTTCAAATTGCCGGACTGGATTTCCTGGCGTAGCTGCTGATAGAGCTGTTGATACAGAGGTAGGCTGGAACCTTCTGGCAATGAAATCATGGCCTCATCTCCATTCTAAAAAAGGTATAAAGCTATGGTATCAGTTTTTTAGAAAATGTCAAGAAGGCCCCTTGCATCTGCCAGAGAAAAAGAGTAAAATACTTATTTGTATATAAGGAGGAGAGTCTATGACCAACCTGTTAGTTCGCCTGTTTGTAAAAAACAGTGACCGGGTGGAGGAACCGACGGTACGAGGCGCTTACGGCACTATGGCCGGTATTGTGGGAATCATCTGCAATCTGATTCTGTTCTCCGCCAAGCTGGCCATTGGAACCATCAGCAGAAGCGTCTCCATCACCGCTGATGCAGTGAACAACCTGTCTGACGCATCTTCGTCTATTGTGACCCTGATTGGGTTTCGACTGGCCCAGAAGCCGGAGGACGCGGAGCATCCCTATGGCCACGCCCGGATTGAATACTTGTCGGGACTGGCGGTGGCAGCACTGATTCTGATCATCGGCGTACAGCTGGCCAAGAGCTCCGTGGAGAAAATTCTGCATCCAGAGGCGGTGGAATTCTCTGTGGCCTTGGTGGTGGTGCTGGTGCTCTCCATTGGCGTCAAGCTGTGGATGGCGCTGTTCAACTGGTCTCTGGGCAAACGGATCTCCAGTACATCCCTGATTGCCACGGCGGCGGACAGCCGGAATGATGTGATTTCCACCAGCGCGGTGCTGGTGGCAGCGATTGTTGCCCAAATCAGCGGATTGAATTTGGACGGCTATATCGGGTTTCTGGTGGCGATTTTTATCCTCTACAGCGGCGTAGAGATTGCGAAGGAAACCATCAGCCCGCTGCTGGGTGCACCGGCGGATGAAGAACTGGTGAAAACGGTGCAGTATGGCGTGCTCCACTATGACGATCGGGTGCTGGGGGTCCATGATCTCATGGTCCACGATTACGGTCCCGGGCAGACCTTTGCCAGTATTCATGTGGAGGTGGATCGCAACGAGGATGTGATGGAGATCCACAATATGATCGACAATATCGAACGGATGTTCTTGCAGGAGCACCGTATCCACCTGACCATCCACTACGACCCTGTGGTGACGGATGACGCAGAGGTGAGCCGCATGAAGGAGCGGGTCAGGGAAAAACTTCAGGAGATCGATCCCCGGCTCTCGTTCCACGATTTTCGTATGGTGGCTGGGCCGGAGCATACAAATTTGATTTTTGATGTGGTGGTTCCCTACGAGATGCGGTGCCGGGAAACGGAACTCCAGCAGCGGCTGGAGAAATCCATGCAAGAGCCTGGCAAACAGTATTATCTGGTGCTGACCTTTGACGCGGAGAATTTTAACCATCAGCCCACATAACCCGTGAGAATTAGCACCGTGTTCTATAAAATTTCCATATATAAGTCAAAGCCCGTGGCGGACTACCAGTTGGTAGCCTGTCACGGGCTTTTTCTTTTGGTTCGGCACGGTACTGTTCTTATCCCATGCGTCAGAACGCAGACTGTGAATTGGTACTATAAAACAAAAGATCAATAGGGACGGATGGTGCTCATAATCTGCATCCAAAGGGTCAGCGCGTCGTCCTCGATGGCGTCGTTGAGCATAACGGTGGCGGAATAGATCTGACCGTCGATTTCTGCGGCTGCATAGGAGTACTCATAATCCAGCAAATTGATGTCCTGGAAGTACCATTCAATATTGCCGTAGGTAGAGGTATAGACCTCGCTGGCTGTAGCCCCCAGGGCGTTGTCGTTGATGAACATACTGTCATAGAAGCGAGAAAGTACTTCCTCCGGCGTGCTGCCCAGATGGGAGGCGTTCATAACTTCCACGCCGCCGGCGTTTTCCACCTGGGGATCCCATTGGGCGTCCCGGTTTTCTTCCGTGAGATACAGGCACACAGAATAGCGGGGGCCTTGGTCGGTGGTCAGTTCCATTTCCACCATACCGCCCTGGGCCAGATCTCCGTCACAGATAAATTTGATGCCGCCGTTTTGGCTGTAAAACATATCGGTGGTGGTGTCCACGGCACCGGTGCTTTGGAAGGAATGGATGGTTTCCTCCAGTTCCGCCGCACCTTCTGTGTCGTCCTCATTGTAGATTGCTGTCAGGACATAGCAGCCAAAGCCGTTGTTCCCTTCCACGGCGACAAACTTGACGGTAATGGGCTGGCCGTCCGAATCCGTGGTGGCCATATCAATGCCAAAGGCCTGTTGGCCGTTGATCTCCATGGGCGATGTGCTTGTTATGGTGTATGGCTCGGTCAGCCCCTCCCCGGAAGTAAAGGATGCTGCCACCACTTCCACATTGGATTCAATATCCGACAGACTGTAGATGGGGACCTCCAGCCGCCAATAGTAGGTGATGTAGATGATGCGATCCTTGGTTTCGTTATAAAACGCCCAAGCATCCGGATCTTCGATAAAATACGAGGGAATGCGGATGGTAGCGCTGAGGTTTCCCAGATCCTGATCCATCATCTCGGTAGCCGGGGCTGCCGTTTCTGGAGGAGCCGGAGAAAGCGGGGAGGAGGGCGTTGCGGAAGGTGATGGGGTAATAGAGACGACAGGTTCCTCTGAGGCGGCAACGGGGCTCACCGAGGGAGTTTCCATAGTCTCAACGGTTGTGGTGGAAGGTGTGCTGTCTTTGCCGCTGTAGAGCACCCCAGGAAGAATCAAGCACAGCAGGATCACCACCAGAATACCGCCGCCAATCAACGCGGCCACCACAGGATTGGCTTTCAAAAAACCGGAAAGGCCGTTGGGCTTTGCCTGCGGTTCTATCGGGACTGTTTTTCCGTCGAAGGAGGCGGCCTGTGTGGGCTGATGAATGCTGGTTGCTACTTGCTCCTGTACCGTGTTTTTTCCGGTCAACGCTCCCAAAAAGGCCTCCATATTGGGGAACCGGTCCTCGGGACGAAGCGCCAAAGCCGTGGCCAAAGCCTTTTCTACATTGGCCGGAACCGGGATCCCCATGGCCGACGGCATTTGCAGTGTATCGGTATGATTCCGCTCTACCGCATCGGGAGGCAGCTGACCGGTAATGCAGCGATACAGAGTGGCACCCATGGCGTATACGTCTGTCCATGGTCCCTGATTGCCGTGACTGGAGTACTGTTCCTCTGGCGCGTATCCGTGTTTGAGAATCACGGATACGCTTTTGTCATCGCCCAGGGAAAAACGTGCCGCGCCAAAATCCAGCAGCCGGCTTTCTCCGCGGGAGGTGATATAGATGTTGTCGGGGCTGATGTCCCGATGCAGCAGGTTCATGGCGTGGACCTGGATCAGGGCCTCCATAATGGGCTGGAGGATGGTCAGGGCCTGGGTGTAGGAGATCTTGTCGCCCTGGCTGGCAAGGTATGCCTTCAGGCTCATGCCGTCGATGTACTCCATGACGAAGTAGGCGGTGTTATTTTCTTTAAAATAATTCTGTACGGATACAATGTTCGGGGTGTTTTGAAGTTTTGCCAGGATGCGTGCTTCCTCCAGGAAACGTTCCATGCCGTACTGATAGTCTGTTTCCACCCGGCCCGTCAGCGTCACGCTGTAGTGATCCGGATGACGGGTGGCCAGAGAAGAGGGCATATACTCCTTGATGGCAACCTTAATCTCCAGGGTGAGATCGTAGCCCAGATAGGTAATGCCGAAGCCGCCCATACCCAGAACCTTGCCTACCATATAGCGGCCGTTGAGAATGGTTCCCAGCGGCAACGCCAAATAGGGCTGTTCCTCGTTTGGGTTGAATCCGCAGTGGGGACAAATGCTGGCGGCCCCCTTTTCCTCAAAGCATCCGTAGCAGATTAAATCCGGATTCATATGTCTACCTCCTTCATGTTTGCAAGCAGCAAGGAGCCGTCAGGAAGCTGCCGTACCCGTTCTATGTGCCGCAGAAGCAGTGCGGTCAACCATTGCTCTGGATTTGCCGCTTTGATAAAGTCGATTTGTACCTCCAAC
>CBCTLT010000082.1:0-6547 GCA_965147785.1 uncultured Oscillospiraceae bacterium | reverse complement strand
AATTTCCGCCGCTTGCCGGCGAGTCAGCGGGGGATTCTCCACGGAAAACGTCTCCAGATCCTTGGGAGGATGTCCCACCACTGCGGCAGCTTTCCCCACTAGTGTCACCATCTCTTCGTGGCTCACTGGCAGATCCGGGGCAAAACAGGCGCCGGTATCCCCGAGCTGTGCCTCCATAATCCCCAGCTGATAACATACCGAAATCGCGACGGAACCAGAAATCTGCGATGCATCCGCCAGTTGCCAGGAATATTCCGGCTGCGTTTTGTGTTCCATAAAAAATTCCTCCCTGATGATCTGTCCAAATGTCTTTCTGTATTGTACTGATTTCATCCCGGTTCGTCAATGGGGCGAAAACCACAAGACGTTGTGGTTTGGCTCTATGAGAGATACAAAATTTTCCATATCGCGGCGCGTTTCGACAAAAAACAGTGGAGAGAAAAACCATATATTGGTATACTATAGCTGAACAAAGGAAGCAATCAAGCTGGATGGGGGAGGACGCAAAATGACCTATGAAATGACGCATAAGCTGCTGTACTTGCCGATTCGGCTGATACAGCCCGGTGTTGCGGGGCGGCAGCGGGAGACAGCCACGCTGCAGGAGCTGGCGGCCAGCATCCAGCAGGTGGGGATCCTGCAGCCGCTGACGGTCCGAAAGAGCGGCAATCAATATCTTGTAGTGTCAGGGAACCGGCGGCTTATGGCGGCAAGAATGGCGGGACTTGGGGAGGTCCCCTGCATTCTGTTGGAAATGGACGCCCAAAATGCCGAGCTGATTGGCTTGACAGAAAATTTGCAGCGGGAGGATCTGCACTACTTTGATGAAGCGGAGCTGTTGCAGCGGTATCTGCAGCACAGCGGGCTGACCCAGGGGCAGGCTGCCAGAAAGTTGGGCAGAAGTCAATCCGCCATTGCCAACAAGCTCCGTTTGCTGCAGCACAGTCCCAGAGTCCGGCAGGCCTTGGCGGAGGCTGGACTCAGCGAACGCCATGCCAGAGAGCTGCTTCGGGTGGAAGGGGAGTCCACGCGACTGCGGCTGTTGGGGGAGATTGTGGCCCGGAGACTGAGTGTGGCGCAAACGGAACGATATATTGATGCGTTCCTTGCCAATGGGATACCGCCGGAAAGTGAAAAACTGCGGCGGAGAGATACCCGATTGTTTTTGGAGCGGGTGGCCAGAGATACAGCTGCCTTGCAAGGCAGCGGCGTTCAGGCCGATTTGAACCGTCAGGAGAAGGCTGGGGAGATTCTCCTGACGGTGCGGATCCTCCCCAGCGATAAATAGGCAATATTCCCAAATTGACTTTGCTGATTTGTGGGTTTTAACCTAAACAATGGGGAGGTTGACCAGTATAATGAAAACATGACATACAGAAGAAGCAATACATTCCGGATTGCTTCGGACTGATACCCCAAAAAGGAGATGTAACTATGGGCATCTATGCAGTAACCGGTGGCTCCAGCGGCATTGGAGCCAAGACTGTGGAATACCTGCGGGCGCAGGGGCACCTGGTCTACAACATTGATGTAAACAACGGGGACATTTCGGCAAATCTGGCAACGCCGGAGGGCCGGCAGGAGGTCATCGACCGGCTCCACGCCCTTTGTTCTGAAGGCATGGACGGCATGATCTGCTGTGCCGGCGTTTCCAATTCCTGCGGAAATCTTAAGCTGATTATTTCCCTGAACTATTTTGGCTCCATGCGGCTGGCGGAAGGCGTCTTTGATCTTCTCAAAATGCGTAGGGGCGCCTGTGTTGTGGTGGCCTCCAATACCATCTCCCAGGGCGCTGCCCGCATGGATGTGGTAAACCTTTTGAACAATCAGATGGATGAACAGCGGGTGCTGGCCCTGATGGATAAGCTGGACAGCAAGCGGGACGGTCATGCCATGTATGTGGCGACCAAATATGCTCTGGCTCGTTGGATGCGCCGGGTCTCCGCCCACTGGGCCTCTCAGGGAGTGCGGATCAACGCCATCGCCCCCGGCAATGTGGAAACGGCCATGACGGCAAAGCTTTCGCCCCAGGAACGGGTGGCAGTGTTGGCTCTGCCTATCCCCACCCTCTATGGACAGGAAAAGCTGATGGATCCTTCGGATATTGCCAGTTCCATTGTATTTCTGGTCTCGCAGCAGGCCCATGGTATCAACGGGATCGTGCTGTTCTGCGACGGCGGTACCGACGCCCTGCTGAACACGGAGAAAGTCTATTAAGGAGGCGACATTCATTATGATCGAAAAATACATTGAGGCCATGCTGAACGGAGACTATAAGGCTTTGGCAGCCTGCTTTGCGCCCCACTGCCGCTATTTTGACTACTGCCCCATCGGCACCAATCGGGACAACTATCATGTGTATGGACGGGAAGCCATTGAAATGTTTTTCCACCACAAGTTCACGTTCCGGATCCTCTCCATTACGGATCCGGTGATCGAGAGTGAAACCTCCGCCAACTTTTTGGTGGCCTACGGCGGTACCTACCTTTCGGCTCGTGCCACCATCGAGACGGCTACAGAGGACGGCTTGATCCAGGAACTGACCGTTCGGCCTGCATAATCTGGGATTCGCCGCAGGAGTTTTCCTGCGGCGATTTGCAAGATTTGCGGTTTTTTGTTACAATACAAAAAACAGGAGGTGCTGTTCGTGGATGATATTTATGCAGATTTTTGGGGCGCGTTTTTGGAGGAGACCGGAACGCCGGGAAATACGGTATTGCAGAACTATACCTATTTTGGCGACAGTGAGGAGGCTTCTGTCGCCGCGATGGAACAATTTCTTTCCGGGGAGCGGACTGCCATCAGTCATTGTGTTCCGGCCTATTTGACCACCAGACAGCGTATGCCCCAGGTGGGAGATTACACCATGGTCATGGATTATTACGGAAATCCTTGTGTGATTCTCCACACCACGGATATCACCATTGCCCCCATGCCGGAGATTTCGGAGGAGCTGTGCCGCCAGGACAACCCTGAGTTGGATCGGGAGGGCTGGCTGAACCAAAAGCATGAGGAATATGCGGATCTGGCAAAGCGAATGGGTTTTCATTATCACGATGAAATTCCCGTGCTGGTGGAAACTGTGGAACGGGTCTATCCTACGAAAAGCTGAGATTCTTTACAAACTGTCCATAATTTGTTTTTAAAATCGAAACAGCTGTTTGATATCCTAACCTTGGAAGCAGCAAGAACCCTCGCGTTTATCCCATCCATTTTCCTCTCTACCCCTTGAGAACCCCCAGACCGGTTGGCCTGGGGGTTCTCTGCACCAGGAGGTGTGCGGCGGCTTGACAAAGGGAGGGGCACTGATATAATGTAGGCAGCAAAGGAACAAGCCACGGAAGCAGTCTGCCGTTGAAAAAACCTGGGCGTGGCGGCAGAGTGGTTTATGGAGCCGGATTTTAGACGGCTCTCCCATAAAGCTGAAAAAACAGGACGCGACAATGGCGTGAGGAGGCGCGGGAATGATCGAAAAAATGCCGTTTGAAGTATGTGCCGATGGCACGCCGGTGCATCGGTACAGGATTTTTGGCGAAGCGGGTGCCTATGTGGATGTGCTGGATTATGGGGCCACGATACAATCCATTGTGGTACCGGATGGCAGCGGCTGCCCCAGGGATGTGGTTTTGGGTTATGACTCCTTGACGGACTATG
The DNA here is from genome assembly GCA_965147785.1 of uncultured Oscillospiraceae bacterium. GTDB lineage: Bacteria > Bacillota > Clostridia > Oscillospirales > Oscillospiraceae > HGM13006. The sequence goes on along the minus strand of CBCTLT010000082.1, from coordinate 2,893 downwards.
AACAGGGCCAGGTGTATTTTGGCGCCACCATCGGACGGCACGCCAATCGGATTGGGAACGGGCAATTTACGCTGGGAGGAACCACCTACCAGTTGGAGAAAAACAGTGGCCCCAACCATTCCCATGGAGGAATGGAGGGCTTTGACCGCCGGATGTTTACCGCAGAGATTTTGGGAGACGAACTTGCCATGAAGCTGTGTTCGCCGGACGGGGATCAGGGCTATCCTGGTAACTTGGAGCTTACGGTGACCTTTTCTTTTTTGGGCAACGTCCTGAAAATCCACTATCTGGCGACGACGGACCGGGACACGGTGGTAAATCTGACCAATCACAGCTATTTTGACCTCAGCGGCGGCCAAAATCCCCTGGGCCAGCGGCTTCGTATGGCGGCGGAATTTTTCACGGAAAACGATGAAAATACCCTGCCCACAGGGCGGATCCTTCCCGTTCGGGGAACTGCCTTTGATTTTACGGAGGAAAAGACCGTTGGCAGGGATCTGGGGAATCATGAAGAGCAACTATTGCTTTGCCGAGGTTACGATCACAACTATGTACTGGAGAATCGGGGAACGCTTCAAACCTTTGCCTGGCTTCGCAGCCCGGAGACGGGGATCACCATGACGGCTGAGACGGATATGCCTGGGGTGCAGCTCTATTCCGGCAATTATGTGGAGGGCCGAGGCAAGGGCGGAAGAAACTACGGTCCTCGGGATGGGATTTGCCTGGAGACCCAGTATTTTCCCAACGCCATGGCGGTGGATGCATTTGAAAAACCCATTCTTCGGGCCGGGGCGGTATACGACCACACCACGGTGTACCGCTTTGGCGTGGAGGCATAAAACTGGACCCGTGCGGCAGGAAGTTACAGAATGCTTCCGCTGCACGGGTCTTGTATTTTATCAATGGAATGGGGGGAAAGCGGTATTTACAGGATCAACTCCGTAATAAACACCGTCAGACAGGACAGAACGGCCACGGTAAACAGGCTTCTGCCGAACCAGGCCAGCAGAATTCCCACCACCAGGGCCAATGCACCTGCCACGGGATTCTTGGTGGCTTCGATAATGGCCGGGAAGGTCATCACTGCCAGAGTCACATAGGGGACGTAATAGAGAAAGGACCGGAGAAAGCGGCTTTGGATTTCCTTCCGGATCAGCGTCAAGGGCAGGACCCGGATCAGATAGCTGACGCCTGCCATGATGAAGATATAGATGTAGGGGTTTCCTTTCATGATGCAGTCCCTCCTTCCGAAGCTTCTGGCTGTTCCGTCTGGACCGGAAACAGCAGTGCGGCAGCGGCGGAGATCACAATGGTGAGCAGAATGATCCTGGTGCCGGAGGACCAGGCCTCGGTCACTGGCAGCTTGGAGAGCAGGAAACTGAGCGCCATAGACAGGGCCACCAGACCAGCTACAATCCTGTTTTTCCGTGCCGGGGGAATGATTACCGCCAAAAACATGCCGTACAGTCCCACGCTAAGGGCGGAAACCAGATTGGCCGGCAGCAGATTTCCCACGAAAACCCCCAGATAGGTGCCGATGCACCAGCCGGGTGCGGCCACGCAGATCACGCCATAGGTAAAGAAGGGATTCAGCCAGCCGGGTGCAGCAATGCTGACGCCGAAGATTTCGTCGGTGACATCAAAGGCAATCAGCATCCGATGCCGGAGGCTGGTTTCGGGACGGAGCTTTTGGGTCAGAGCACAGGACATCAGCAGATAGCGGGCGTTGGCCACCAGGATCATAATGGCCATTTGGAAATAGGTACCGCTCTCGGCGATTACGGTAAAACCGGCGTATTGTCCTGCGGAGGCGTTGGTGAGTAAACTGGCCAGAGCGGCCTGAAATGCAGTGAGGCCGGCACGTTTGGCAGCAATGCCCAGAGTAAAGGCCACTGCGAAATATCCCAGCCCGATGGGAATGCCTACCCGCATACCGCTGACAAAGCTGGACCTATTTTGTTCCTCCATACTGATGCGCTCCTTTGCGAAGATCCTGGCAATAAGCATACAACAATTTTTCACTGTAGTCGAGGGATTTTTCCCCGAAACTAGCGGGTTTTTTGTTTTTTGTCAAAAACCCGGAACATCAAAATGACTTCTGAGAGTCTCTTTGTGCCATTTTTACAAAATCATTTGGATTCTAAAGAAAACTGTGCTACATTGAATGGGAAGAAACCCCGGCTTGCCGGGATATTTGAAAGCGAGGAATGGAATATGGATCCTTTGAAAAACATGCCCGTCCCCACGGCGCCGGAACCGGAGGTAGAAGCCCGTATGGCGGCGGAATCCGCCTATACGGTGATTGGCGAGGAAATCACGGACCGGAGGACGGATAAGGCCACATTTGCGTCCACCGGTACCGCAGGATCTTCCGCAATCTATGCCAGAGACGGCGGTACACTGTATTTAAAAAACCCGGAGATCCATGGCTGGGGAGAGATGACCCAGGAAGATCTGCGGAATGAGCTGGGCAGCAAATACGGTTTTTCCGCGGCGGTACTTTCCAACCAAAAGACCAGCCATGTTACCCTGGTGAATCCCAAGATCGTCTGCCACGAGTCCTCCACCGCCAACGGGGCCTATGCCATTTTTGGTGGTGCGGTAGTCATCGAGGGTGGTACCATCGACACCAATAACCGGCAGGGCCATGGCGTGGATGCCTCCTATGGGGGGCATGTGTACTGCAACGGCACGGTGATCCATACCGGCGGCAGGAACTCCGGTGCACTGGCTACGGACTTCCAGGGCGGCTATATCACCGTGCGGGACATCCATGCCACCACGGAAATCGCTGGTTCCCCTGGAATCTATACGGCGGGAAAATCCATCATTTCTGCCTACAACTCCACCTTTGTATCCAAGGGCTGCGAAGCGGTCATGGTGGCCCATTCCC
>CBCTLT010000081.1:0-6616 GCA_965147785.1 uncultured Oscillospiraceae bacterium | reverse complement strand
GCATCAGACATACGGCCTGGGATCTCCGGCACAGTCAGGCCACCTTTCCCACCCTGATCATGGTGCTGTGCAGGGAGCCGGCCAGAGTGTATGCGGCCCTGGGCCGCTGCCTATACCAGGAGGGAAGCCGCTGCTCTGAAATGCCGGAGATTTCCGGGACTTTTTTACGGTGCCGAAGCCTGGAGGAACTGGTGGTAAAGGGATACGGTTTTTTAGAGAACCCCTTTGCCATCCATGATGCCGACGGAAAACTGCTGGCCTATACCCGCCAGGCGGAAACGGGAGATGAGGACTGGCAGACGCCGGAGTTTTTACAATCGCTTTGCGATTTTCATTCGGTGAGCCATGCCCAGCAGATGGAGCAATCCCGGAAGGATCAGACGCCGGTGTTGTATCGTCCGGAGGAGGGACTGCCACAGTTGCGGATGGCTTTGGGAAGCCGGGGCCATATGCTGGGGTATTTGACGGTACTGGCGCAGTTTCATCCCTTCCGGCCTACGGATATTCAGGTGACGGAGCTGTTGGGATGTTTTGTCTCCTTGGACCTGCTGCGGCAGACCTCCATTGCCAGAACCAACGTGTCGGATGCCGGGAGACTGAAAAGCTTTCTGGAATCGGGGGAGACCAACCTGCCGGAGGTACCTCAATGGCTGGAACAGCAATTCTGCGATGGGAAGCAGCGATATTATCTGCTGCTGGTCAGCGCCAATCCTCAGTGTCGCATGCCCTTTTTGGATGTGGATGAGCTGCTAGCGCAGATGGACCGGCTGTTCCCGGAGGACATCAGTACCCGGGTGGAGTCCGGCGTAGTACTTCTGCTGCGGACGGAACAGACGCTGGACAAGCATCCGGGAATCCGAGCTCTGGAAAAGGTATTGGCGCCGTCTTTGGCCATTGGCGTCAGCGCGGCGTTTACCGTGCTGGGAGAATCCGGCCATGGGGCGCTTCGTCAGGCTCGAAGCGCCTTGGAGTTGGGCTGTGTGTTGGATCCAGGGAAAAGATGCTACTGCTATGGTGATTACGCGTTGTATGCCTCCTTGCGTGCGGCCTCTGCCCGGATGGATCTGGCGGAGCTGCTTCCTACTGGGCTGCGGGATCTCATGGAAACGGACCCGGAGGGAGAGGCCTTGCGGACGCTGGCGGTCTATCTTGCTGCCGGCGGGAAAAAGGCAAGGGCCGCAGAGGCACTGTTTATCCATTTAAATACGCTGAAATACCGGTTGGGCCAGCTGGCCCAGCGGCTGGATGCGGATCTGGACGATCCAGCCACCCGGTTTTCCCTGGAATATGCCCTGCGGGTGATCCGGTATCTGCGGTGCTTTGGGGAGCAGAGATAGAACGATGGAAGAGGCAGGAGAGGTGCGCTTTTATATTATGAAAGGAAGCGTTACTAGATTATATAATCCGTTATATAGTTTGCATAAAACAGCTTTTCAGGATTCTCCCCTTTTCGGTAGAAGTTCCATTGAAAAACAAAGCGGGAATCAGTATAATAGATTTGTTTGAAGTGTACTGGCCGCAGCCATCGGCTGCGAATATTTTGGGGGAACCCCCGGAAAGAGGTCTACCGAATGACATACGAAGATTACAAAAAGATCTACGACAGTAAGAAGGGGACTGTCGAGGATGCACTGGCCCTCATCAAATCCGGCGATGTGATCTGGTGCTCCAACAACTATAACGAGCCCCAGACCCTGTTTGGCCGTCTCCATGAGATCGCCGACCGGGTGGACAACGTCATTGTCTATAAGAGCCGCATCGGCCGCTATCCCTTCATGATGACCCCTGGCATGAACGGCCACATCAACTGCCACAACTATTTCTACGGCCCCTCCTATCGGGAAGCCCACAAGCTGCTCAATGCCAGCTTTATCCCCGTGGATCTGCCCAACTACTATCGCATGGTCAACCGTCATAAGCCCTGCAATATCTTTACTGCGCAGGTCTCTCCCATGGACGAGCATGGCAATATGTACATTGGCATGAACCAGACCATTGAGTACTATGCCATCAAGGACGCTATTGAGCAGAAAAAGACCATCATCTGCGAAGTGAACCCCAACCTCACTTACATGAACGGCTCTGTGGCCATTCCGGTGGAAGCGGTTACTGTGCTGTACGAGGTCGATACGCCTGAGTATGTGATCGGACCTGTCACCACCACCCCCGAGGAGGATAAGATCGGCGAGATGGTTGCCTCCCTCATCGAGGACGGCGATACCATCCAGATGGGCATCGGCGGTATTCCCGATACCGTGGGCAAGCACCTGATGGACAAGCATGATCTGGGCCTGCACACCGAGCAGTTCACCTCCTCCATGGCGGACCTGATCGATGCCGGCGTAATTACCGGTGCCCGGAAGGCCTATGATAAGGGCCTCCATGTGGGCGTATTTGCCGACGGTACCCACGAGCTGTATCAGTATCTGCACAACAATCCCAAGTGCGTGATGAAGCCCGGCCCTGAGGTTTTGAACCCCCATAATATTGCCCGGCAGGATCACATGGTCTCCATCAATACCCTGGTGGAAATCGACTTGACTGGTCAGGTCTGCGCGGAGTCCATCGGCCCTGTTCAGTATTCCGGTTCCGGTGGCGGCTTCTGCTTCACCTTGGGCACCTACTTTGCAGAGCACGGCAAGGGCATCCTCTGCTTCCAGTCCCGTACCAAGAAGGGTCTCCCCAAGATCAAGGCAACCCTGACTCCTGGTGCAGTGGTCACCCACCAGCGGAACTACATCCAGTATGTTGTTACGGAAAACGGTATTGCCGATCTCCGCGGTACCACCGTTCGGGAGCGCGCCAAGCTGCTCATTGGCCTGGCCCATCCCGATGACAGAGAAGAGCTGACCCGTGCGGCCAAGGAGCTCTACTACTTCTAATTTGTTCCCTCTCAAGCCCGGCACGGCGTTGGTCGTGCCGGGCTTTTCCACAACAAGTCTGTTGTGGAAGCGGTTGAGAATCATTAGGCCGAATAAGAAATCGGGTGGATGACCGGCCATGCGGTAATCCACCCGATTTCTTTTATGCGTATTTATAGCTTCGATCCAGTTTCAGATCCTTTTGACAGGGGCTATTGCCACAGCAGGCGCTGCAGCCGATCCCAGCTAAACAGGGGCATCTGACCCAAGTGGGCGTGCAGCACAGAGGCAATTGCAGGTGTCTCTTCCACGCATCTGGCATAACGCCAGCAAAGCGCGGTAAAGGCTTTGTCTGTCACGGTTCCTGTTTCCCACCAAATTCGCGCGGAAAGGGCGCGCAGCAGCGTAGCGCTGACAACCATCAGCTTTACGCCCGGTGCGACAGTTTGCTCATCGGCGTTTGCTGCAAAATAGCGATGAAGGTAATAGCTGAGCAAATTTTCGAAGAGGTATTCCCTGGCGCTCATATATTGGTCAAATTGATCCCGCTGCAGCCGGTATTCCTCTCCACTGAGGGCCTGAAATACCTTTAGCGTTTTTTCCAAATGCCGGGTCAAAATATCGTCTCCCGCGCAGAGCTGCTGAAACTCCCAAAGCAAATTACACATATCGCTTCGCTTCAATTCCCAGCTCCCCAGGAATTGTGCCAAGGCCTGAAATTGCCGATGAGGCTGCTCCGTAAAGCCCCAGTCCAGTTCCTCGTAGGCATAGCGGTTCTTGGCGCCGATCAATGGCTCCAACGCGGCGCTATAGGTCAGGGCCAGGACCAGTCCCGGACGAAACCCTATGGTTCGATCCTGCAGAAGCAGCTCCATGGTTTTTCTGGCGTCATAAATTCTGGCTTCTGCTTCCGTTGCAGGAGCCAGAAGGAGATGCGCCTCCTCCGATTCGCGGTAAACTGTGGGTGCTTCGTGCAGTAGAATCAGCTCTGCAGCTTTGGGGCAGGCAAGAGACAGACCAATTTCACAGACGCCTCCCGAGGTCCGGGTCCACGTCATATCCAGAGGTGCCTGACATGGGGCTGGGCAGAGCTCTCCTGCACAGGAGAACCGGTCACAGTAAGTGGGTCTGATGGTTTTTATGGGAATGACCTCCTCTCGTTACTCCGGTAATACTTCCTTTAGGGCAAAGCCCTAGAACAATTGGGAGAATAAACGTGTTCCTATGTGTCCATATGCCGAGGGCCATCGTGTTCCTTGTACATTTGTACTGTAGTTTCAAACAAATGCAGGGCTTCCTCGGCACGAAGTTCAATCTGATGCACCTGCTGCTCCAATTGCTCCTTGACGGCCGCTTGATCCTGTAGAAGCTGCTGAAGCGCGGAAAACGCAGCGTCAGCAGTCATGTCTTTCGGTGAGCCGCAGTCCGGCATTCCAAGACGCTTCAAAAAGGTCTCTACCTTGGGATCGTAGATACAGCCCACCACCGGGACCCTGGCCTTGGCCGCAAATATGATGGTGTGCAGCCGCATGGAAACCAGGGCATCCATGGCGTGGATGATTCCCAGCATATCCTCCGGTCTGTCCGGAGTGCGGACCACATAGGATGGTTCCTCCATCCGACGCTGAATGTCCGCAATGATGGCCTCATCATCGGGTTCCTGCATGACCAAAAAGACCACATTCCTGCCCAGTTCCCGGACAATCCGGTCCCCCAAACGGGCAAATTCTCCGGCAGCCCGTTCCATACCTGCCGCCCAACGGACAGAGATGCCGATGGAAGGCGAATGAGGAGATAGGCCAAACTGCTCCAAAAGGTAATTGGTTTTTGCTTCAGGCGGAAGCGGCAGGGCAAAGGCGGGATCTTCTGTGACGGTCAGCGTTTTTTCGGAGAGCCCCAGCTCCTGAAGCATATGCAGAGAGTCCTGGTCCCGTAAGGTGATGGCCTGGCAGCGTTCCAGAGTTTTTCGCACGTCCTCTCGGCTTTTTGGCCGTTGGAGCGGACCGATGCCATTGGACCAAAGAAACACTGGTTTGTGTAGATGCTGTGCCAGACGAATGATGCCCAGGTAGTAGGACAGAGAACGGACGGAGGTACAATCCTGCAAAAGACTTCCGCCGCCGGAAATCAAAATATCGCAATTTCGAATTGCTTTTAAAACCCCCAACGGGGAAAACCGGCCCACGGCCCGAAAGCCGTAGGTTTCCTCGGTCCGCCGCGGGACTCTGGAGAGTACCGTCAGACGAACCGGCGGCTGAAGCGTGGCAAGCTGTCTGCCCACGGATAGAAGGATCGCGTCATCTCCCAAATTGCCATATCCATAATATCCGGAGATCACGGCGTGAATCGGATTTTGCGGATGCAGCAGTTGGTCATAGGCAGCCAAATAGTCCTCCGTCATGCGCTGCACGGAGTATTGTTCCCGGATCACCCGAGCGCAAAAATCGCCCAGCTGCCGCAGCTGATCGTCGGACATGGACAGAAGGGCGGTCAAATCCCGCAGCAGTCCTTCACCGGTGACTGGCTCGCTGCCCCGGCAACAAAGATTGGAGGCCTGGGCGGATTCCAGCTTGTCCGGCGTCAGAATGCCGTCGTAGCCCTCATTACCAGCCAGAATCGTGGGACATCCGGTGCTCATGGCTTCCAGAGCGGCACGGCTGACCCCCACAAATACAGTGGCAAGGGAAAGCAGTTTTGCCACGTCCGTCCTGGGTCCAGTCATATGGACCACGGTTCGTCCGCAAACGCTGTTGATCTCTTGGGCAAGGGTCCGCAGCTGCGCTTCTTGATCTCCGCCGCCCACCAGCAGCAGTTCCACGTTGGGCACTGCCTTGGAAAGGTCTGGGGCAATTTCAATCAGCCGCTTGGCGGCAAGGGCGCGGGATTCGTCCAGTCGACTCACCAATACCACAACCGGACCATCCCCCAGTCCCAGCTCCTGTTTCAGAGCGGGATCGGGAGGGCCGGGACTGAATTGCCGGGTGTTGATTCCGTTGATGGTTACATGGATCTGGTCTCCCGGAATCCGGTAGTTTTCCATCAAATATGCACGAATATCCTCGCTGACAGCTACGGTCCGGTCACCCCAGTTGGTCATCAGCCGCAGCAGCGGTGTTACCGCAAAGACCCAGTGGGCCGAGGTAATGAAGGGGAAGTGCATGGATCGCTGCAGGATTCCGCAAAGGAACGCGGGAATCCGGGCATGGGCATGGACCAGATCCGGCTGCTCCTCCCGGATCAGACGGCGGAGCAGCCGCAGAGAAACCCACATGGACTTGAAATTCCGGCGATGCATGGGAATCTTGACGTGCCGAACTCCGACCTGTTCCAGTTCCGGCACATAGGCGCCGCCATTGGAGGCGATTATGATCTCATGGCCCCGTCCCTGCAGTTCCTTGGCCAGTTCCACCACATGGGTTTCAGCACCGCCGATGTCAAGGCTCATGAGCGTCATCAGTATTTTCATGCAAACACCTCAGTCAATGGCGCACACGGTGGCATTCCAAATGGAATACTTGGTGAAATAGACGGCGCTGCTGTTTACCAGGATATGATAGGTTCCCACTTTGTAGCCGCCATCTTCCGGATAGCCTTCTGCGGTAACGGTCAAAACCACATCCATCCGCTCGTCACTGATTCCTTCGGAAATGGTTCCGTCCGGCAGATAAATGGTGGCCTTTGCAGGGGTGGTGGTTATGCTGGAAATGGTGCCTACAGCGCCCTTCCCTTCTTCTTCGTAGAGGGTGTCCCCAACC
>CBCTLT010000080.1:0-6619 GCA_965147785.1 uncultured Oscillospiraceae bacterium | reverse complement strand
GGTGTAGATCACATCGTCTGCCTCTTTGGAAATGGAGGAACCCACCACATTGACAATAGCCAAGGTTCTGGCACCACGGCGTTTTGCCTCCCGCAGGGCCGCCAGCGTATCCGCTGTCTCGCCGGACTGGGAAATAATGAGCACCAGGGTATTCTCATCGCACAGCGGATCGCAGTACCGGAATTCCGATGCCAGCATGGGCTCCACCGGTACTCGGCAAAGCTTTTCCAGAATATATTTGCCCAGGCAGCCCACATAGTATGCGCTGCCGCAGGCCACCACATAAATGCGGGACAAATTTTTGAGATATGCAGCATCCAGCGCCACATCGTCCAGAACCACTTTTCCATCCCGGATTCTGGGGGAAATGGTTTTGGCAAAAGCGGAGGGCTGCTCATAGATCTCCTTGAGCATAAAATGATCGTAGCCGTTCTTTTCCGCGGCAGAGATCTCCCACTCAATATGCTCCGTCTGCTTCTGAATCTCTTTGCCCTGCCGATCCAGGAACCGTACAGCGTCTGCCTGCATGACCACCACCTCGCCGTCGTTGAGGTATACCACCTCTCGGGTATACTTCAAAATGGCGGGGACATCGGAGGCCACAAAGTTGCAGCCGACGCCCTTTCCGTAGATCAGAGGACTGTCCTGCTTCATGGCGACGATAGTATCCGGATCATCCACACACAAGGCCACCAGGGCATAGCTTCCCTCCAGGGCTTCCCGGGCTGCCAGCATAGCTTTTAGGAAATCCCCAGTTTCGGCATAGCATTTTGCAATCACATTGCAGGCCACTTCCGTATCGGTCTCCGACTGGAAGGTATACCCCTGCTCCAGCAGCGACTGCCGCAGGGACAGATAGTTCTCAATGATGCCGTTGTGGACCACAGCAATTTTCCCATCCGAGGACATATGGGGATGGGCGTTGACATCGGAAGGGGCCCCATGGGTGGCCCAGCGGGTATGTCCAATTCCAATATTGCCGGGCAATCCGGCACCATTCTGGGTGGCCTCCGCCAGATTTTGAAGCCGTCCCTCTTTTTTTGCAATCAACAGCTTTCCGTCGTGGAAAGTACAGATTCCGGCTGAATCATATCCCCGGTATTCCAGCTTTGCCAGACCGTCCAGCAGCACCGGCGCCGCTGGGCTGTGACCGCTGAAGCCTACGATTCCACACATAAGATACTCCTTTCGCGGCCAAGCCGCATTTGATTATTTCAAATCTGAGTAGAATAGTTTGCATAGTATCTTATGATTATACCTTGATCTTTGGTGAAAATCAAGCCAAAACAGCTCAAATCGAGAAATCGGAAATTTCACCTTATTCTGTCGGATTGCGCACCACCCCCAGGAACAGCGTGGAACCGTCGTTGGCGGTGATAAGGTACAGGAACGGCCGGTTCAGGTTCATCTCGATCGTTGGAAGTTCCTCCGGTTCTCCTTCCCCAGCCTCCATTGAGGCCAGGGAATAGGCGGCAGCCTCCACACCTTCTTCATCAATGACGATATGAGTTCCCTGCTGGATCTGCCCCACATACAGTGGTGCATCCTCGGAGATCAGGGAGAAGTCCGCAACGCCCAGCTGGAATGCGCTGGTGACACCCAAACTCTGAAGGGTATCCGCCAGATCGGCATAGGTTGTGCTGGTCTCAAACTTGGGAACGCTCCAGACTACCTGACCACTCTCATAGTCTCCGTTCTCAAAGATCTCCCACAGTTTTTCTTCCGTGAGCAGACTGTCAATGTCTACCCCTTCCTGGGGCAGCACCAGGATCATTTTTCCCTGATTAAGCTGCAAATAACTTTTGGTGTATTCCTCCGTCTGAATATAGGATCCGCTCATATCCGTCCGGTTCATAAACTCCGTCTCCACAGTTACTCCGGTTTCGGTGGTAAAGTCCTCCGTCTCCGTTTCGCTTTCTTCAAAGGGTTCCACCCAGGGAGTCTTGTACCACAGAGTATTGACAATGGCCATCACCGTATTTGGGTCAAAATCCAGGGTCTCCGGCGTGGGATGGAGCATGTCTCCAGTGTTGTCGGCAATCCACTGGCCCAGGGCCAAGGCGGTATCCTCCTGACTGAATTCTGCCTCATAAACGGAGGCATAGTAATTGGCCGCCACAGAAAGCACCCAGTCTTGGTTGTAGGAAATTTTCTGTCCATCCCCCGCAGTCTCATCCAGCCACAGGGAGTTGGCGATCCGAAGCTTGTTGACCTCATTGTCAAAATAGTTCACCCGATAGAGCTTTCCCGCCTCGGTAGCCAAGGTTTCCGCGTCGCTCTGGCCCAGAATACTGAGCAACTCATCCCTGGTCTGGCCCTGGGCGCCGGATGCCAGAATTGCCAGGGTCTGATACAGGCTCAAGGGGGAATAGCAGCCACTTTCCTCACTATCCTGCAGCAATGCCGCCGCCGTACTGTAGGCAAAGGTGTTCAGCGCCGTTTTCGTCTCTTCGGAGACTTGATTCTCTTGCCATAGGGTGCTGGCTGCCTCATAGTCCTCCGCCCCTATAGCCTCTGGGTATACCGCATCCGCCAGCAGATTCACCCCATAGGATTCCCCCGTCTCCGTCGTTTCCGTTTCTCCAGGTACGGATTGGGAAGAAGGCTCCGCCGTCTCTTTTGTGCTATCCTGGAGCAAAGCTTCCTGGGACGGTGTGCTTTTCTCCGCAGTGCCCATGTTCTGCATTTGGAAAAACACAGTTCCGCCCCCCGCCAGCACAACCACCAATAGACAGGCCGCCAGGGCATAGGGCCACCGGGGTTTACGCTTTTGTGGCCGTCGGCGGGAATCCATGATATATGCATCGTCAGCCTCGCCGATGTACTTGAGCAGATCAAACTCCGTCATATGGCGATCCCCTCCTGTTCCAGTGCTGTTCCGCAGCCGGTGCAAAATGGACGTGACCCGGCTCTCGCTCATGCCGTAGGCCTTGGCAATATCCCCAATAGAGGCCATATGCCAGTATCGGCGCAGGAAAATATTTCGGTACCGGACCGGCAGCTGTGCCAAAAAGCCGTTGATCACCGTGGCAATTTCCCGACTGTCCTCCTCATTTTCCACACTCTCCCGGCCGGAGACACATTCCCGCAGTTCCTCCAGAGCCAGCGCCGTTTGACCGCCGCCCCGTTTTTCCGCGTGGATTTTCCGGTAGCGGCTCAGGGCCAGATTTCTAGTGATACGTCCCAGCCAGGCCCGAAACACCTTGGGGCGCTGGGGCGGAATATGATTCCAGACCTGCAAATAGGTATCGTTTACACATTCCTCCGCTTCCTCTCGGATCTCCAGAATCCGGATGGCAATTCCTCTGCACCAGGGCCCGTACTTTTCATGGGTCCGGGTGATAGCATCTTCATTGCGTGCCCAATACAGCGCATAGATATCTTCGTCTTCCATGGAAAGTTCCTCGCTTTCAATGTCCTTCATTTTTTCAGACGCAGTTCCTTCCCGGATATTGTACAGGATTTTTGAAAAAATAAAAAGATATTATTGAAAAAAGGAACCTGCTGCAAAATCTAATCATTTTGCAACAGGCTCAATTTTAATTCTTCAGCATGGCTATGCCTGCTTCCATTCTGCGGAGGGTCTCCTCCCGGCCCAGGATCTGGGCAATCTCAATGGCGCCTCCCGGCGTCACCGATTTGCCTGCTGCTGCAATCCGCAGGGGCCACATGACCTTGCCGATCTTGATTCCTTCCGCCTCCGCAATGGCATAGAGCGCGTCATGAATGGCGTCGTAGCTCCATGCATCCAGACCGGAAAGCACGGTATATTCCTTTTCCAGCAGCTCCAGAGAGCTCTCTGCCGTCAGCTTGTTTTTCTTGTTGGTGTAAAGAGAAACATCATATTCCGGCAGGGTCTCAAAGAAATCCACCATATCAGGAATCTGATCCAGCCGGTCCAGCCGGGTCTGCAACAGCGGGGGAATCAGCGTCTTATCTACATTGGACGCCGTAATTGCCTGGTCGATCCAGGGCTTTGCCATCTCCGCAAAAACCTCCGGGGCCAGTTCCTTTAAATAGGCGCTGTTGAAATAGTTCAGCTTTTCCAGATCAAAGGCAGAGGGGGACTTGGAGAGGCCCTCCAGATCAAAGGCCCGGATCAGTCCGTCCATATCAAAAAATTCCTGTTCCGCCAGTTCTCCTCTGGGGCTCCAGCCCAGCAGGGCCACATAGTTGCACACCGCTTCCGGCAGATATCCCATGGCCAGCAGATCCTCATAGGAAGGATCGCCATGACGCTTGGACATTTTCCGTACATTCCCCGTCTCCGGGTCGGTAATCATCACGCTGGCACAGTGAACATAGGTGGGAATCTCCCATCCAAAGGCCTCATAGAGCAGGTTATACTTGGGGGAAGAGGACAGATACTCGCTGCCGCGCACCACATGGGTAATGCCCATGAGATGGTCGTCCACCACGTTGGCAAAGTTATAGGTAGGCAGTCCATCAGATTTCAGCAGTACCTGATCGTCCAGCTCGCTGTTGTCCACCGTAATGTCCCCGTACACCGCATCGTGGAAGGTGGTGGAGCCTTCGGGGATCTTCTGCCGAATCACATAGGGCTCCCCGGCCTCCAGCTTTTTTTGGACCTCCTCCGGGGAAAGGTGCAGACAGTGCCGGTCATACTTGGCGTTGGGATCCTCCTGATGGAGGCTCTGAAGCCGTTCCTCGGAGCAGAAGCAGCGGTACGCCGCCCCCTTTTCCACCAACAGCTCGGCGTATTTCCGATAGAGCTCCCGGCGTTCGGTCTGGACATAGGGCCCCACAGGACCGCCCACGTCCGGCCCCTCATCGTAGGTCAGGCCGCAGCCTGCCAGCGTCCGTTTGATGACCGCCACTGCGTCCTCTACCTTCCGCTTCTGATCGGTGTCCTCGATCCGCAGGATGAAGGTACCGCCGGCATGACGGGCAATGAGATATGTGTACAGGGCTGTGCGCAGATTGCCCACATGCATATGCCCTGTGGGACTGGGGGCAAACCGGGTGCGCACCGTACCCTTTGGAATCCGTGCTTCCATTTCTTCAAAGAAGTTCATTTGTTTTCCTCCTTACTGCTATACTTCATTATATTTTATCCATCCCCATTGTCAAGAGAAAACAAAAAAAGCGCCCGTTTCGGGCGCAAAATCCGGGGTGTGCCGCAAGAAAATTCCCAGCACACCCCGGCAAAATTCCGACCCTATGCCAATTTCAGAAGAATCAGCAGCAGCACCGCCACCGCAAGCACAACGCAGACCGCGATGCTCTGGCCCCTAGCGTGGCTACGGCTGACCTCACTGGTCCCATTGGCAGCGTCGTCCAGGGCCTTCTGGCGCAGCTGATCTGAAATCTGATTGACATGAAAGACGGACCAATGTCCTCCGATCTTCATCGTGATCTACCTCCTTTGTCCCGGCTTCCCATGGCTTGGGGAAACGTGCAGGAGAAGCAGAGCTGCACGTTTCCACCTACTTCTTTACCTTATTATATCAATCATTCCAATTTATTGTCAATCTGTCATATGTAATAGACCGGCACTCGCCTTTTTGTTCAGCTTCGCCAGAACAACGGCCAGATATGTCTGCGAGTCGGCCCTTGTTCCAGTAATTTGCGGGCAAAAAAGGATTTATGAATTGAAAAAAAAGACATACTGTGATAGAATACATGGGATTATGGATTACTGTTTCCGTTTACTTCGGAACAAGGTAAAGAAGGTTTTATTATGGAAAACAAAAAAGTTCTGCTCTCCGGCATCCAGCCCAGCGGTGATTTGACCCTGGGTTCCTATCTGGGCGCCATCAAAAACTGGGCAGATTTGGCGAAAGAATTTGACTGCTATTATTTTATGGCAGATATGCACACCATTACCGTCCGTCAGAACCCCGCCGATCTCCGGCGGCACACCCAGGAACAGCTGGCAGAGTACATCGCCTGCGGCCTGGACCCCAACGAAAACACCCTGTTTATCCAGTCCCACGTTCATCAGCACGCAGAGCTGGGCTGGGTGCTCCAGTGTTACACCATGTTCGGCGAACTCTCCCGGATGACGCAGTTTAAGGATAAAAGTGCGAAAAATGCTGAAAATATCAACGGCGGACTGTTTGCCTATCCCTGTCTGATGGCAGCGGACATCCTGCTCTATCAGCCAGACTATGTCCCTGTGGGAGAGGATCAAAAGCAGCACGTGGAGCTGACCCGGGACATCGCCAACCGCTTCAATGGCATTTACGGCGAAACTTTCAAGGTTCCGGAGCCCTATATTCCCAAGGTGGGTGCCCGCGTGATGAGCCTTCAGTCCCCTACCAGTAAAATGTCCAAGTCCGATCCCGACGCCAACGGCTGCGTCTATCTCAAGGACGATAACGACACCGTCATGCGGAAGTTCAAGCGTGCTGTCACCGACAGCGAAACCTGCGTCCGGTTTGACCGGGAAAATAAACCCGGCATCTCCAACCTGATGGAGATCTATTCCGCTTGTACCGGCAAGTCTTTCCAGGAGATTGAGCGGGAATTCGACGGAAAGGGCTACGGCGAATTCAAGCCTGCCGTAGGCGAGGCAGTCCTTGCCGTCATTGGTCCCATCCGGGACGAGGCCCAGCGTATTCTCAAGGACAAGGCCTATCTGGAGAGCATCTACAAG